>CAZOSQ010000542.1:0-2116 GCA_964582245.1 uncultured Bacteroidales bacterium
CTCCAATGATAAGGTAACCTGGATCATGCTGGACCAAAGGGTTAACCAGTCGCCATGGGAGTATAGAAAACAATCCAGGATATTTGACTTCATAAATCCTACACCTTATAAATATTATCGTCTTGAAGTGTCAGCCAATCACGGTCAAACAATCACCCAGATGTCAGAATTCCAGTTTCACTGTCCCGCGGATATTCCCATGGATGGTGATGGTTTAAAAATTGAAACACGAGATTATTCAATTTGCCAAGGAAATTCCATCACATTGGAGCCGGTTGTTAGTGGGGGTAAAAAACCTTATCAGGTAGTTTGGAATCCAGCAACAGGATTGAGTTCCATAAACGATCTTAAACCTATTGCCAGCCCGGGAACTACAACAGAATACGAAGTTACCATTACAGATGTAACGGGGCAAAAAGAAACCGGGACAGTTAAAGTTTTTGTTAGCGGATCTTCCACTATCTACCAATCAGGCCAGGACATTATTTTCCGGGTAGAAGGAGGATTATACAGGGGATCAATTAGCCCGGGGGAGGATAATGAGGTAATACAGTCATTGATTCCTTGTGATTCCAAGCGTTTTGTAAAAGTAACTTTCCGGGAATTTAACCTTGATGTAGGTCAATCTTTGGAAATTTATAATGGTAATGATATTAATGCCGATCTAATAGGAACCTTTAAGGCTGGTGATAATCCAGGGGAAATAAAAGCCAATAATAAAAATGGAGGATTAACTTTTCGCTATAGTTCAATTGCTTCCGCGAATACCGGCATGATGAGTTTATTGGATGAACCCGGACCTCCTGCATGGGAAGCCGAAATAGAAACCTTAGAGGAAATTATTATACCTACAATAAAATTAATTGCACCGACTAGTGCCGTGATGCCAAATGATGAACTTTATTCCGAAGAAGCCGATGGTGCCTCTTCATATGAATTCCTGGTGGAAGATGGCGAGGGATTTAGCGAAGAATATCTTTCTACCACCAATACTTTTAAACTGGAGAATTTGACAGGGACACTGGAACGAGGCACCACCTACCAGGTTAAGGTACGTGCTTATATTGATGAAGATCATGGAGAGTATGGCGAGGCAGTTCCTGTAACTTTGGCAGGTGGGCGTTACTGGGTGGCCAGTGGCCCCTCCAACTGGAATAATTCATCCAATTGGTCTTACAGTTCCGGTGGTGAAGGAGGAGCGCCTGTACCAGGTGTTAATGATGTGGCTATATTTGATAATGGTGGAACAGGCAATTGCCAGGTGGATATTATTATTAATATTTTAGGTATTGAAATGCAAGTAGGGTATAATGGAGAAATTAGCCCGGCAAGTGATGAATCAATTTACATAGGTCGATCAGGCTGGAAACAATCATCCGGTATTTTTATGGGTGGGGATTCTTATATCGAAACAGGCGGTAATTTTTGGTTAACAGGCGGAGCTTTTGTCAGCACCTCGAAAGAACTTGTTATATCCAGTCCAATTACCTCAGTTAATCAATGGTTTATGAATATAAGCGGGGGTGATTTTCGTCATAATGATGGAAAAGTAACCATTCAACCCGTGGTTACGGGTGATGAAGTAGCTACCATGGCTATAGACGGGTCACCATTTAATAAACTCACTATTGATATGCAAGGACTGTCAACGGGAGCATATTTATATACTGGAGATTTGGTTGTTCTCGATAGTCTTGTATTAGGCAATGGTATTTTACGGGGAGCAACAGTACGTTCGAATGGGAATGTTAGTGCGATGCCGGAACTTGATTCCGCTTCGTTCAAATTGGTCATGATGGGAGATGAGGATCAATATATCAATTTTTCCAGCGTGGAAGACCGGTTTGATGGTAACTTGGAAGTAAACAAAAGGGAAGGTACATTATTCCTTGGTTCTTCTCTTCAACTAGATGCTAGCGGCCAGCAATTGATACTGGAACTAGGACAAATCCATACCAAGAAGGACAGCTTGTTGACCATCGGGGAATTCGTGACAATTACTTCCGATGAAAATGGAAAAAGTTATGTTCATGGTCCCTTGGAAAAAATAGGAAGTACCGACTTTACTTTTCCTGTTGGAAAAGATGGCAGGTATCGCCCCTTGTTTATTAATTAC
>CAZOSQ010000543.1:0-2115 GCA_964582245.1 uncultured Bacteroidales bacterium
TATTGCGCAGCGCCCCGGGTAACCATGCTATCCATACCCCGGGTTGGCACCCGGGACTACTATTATTTAACCCCTTCGGGGTTAGGCTCATCCAAATCAAATACCCGGATTTTCCAACCATTCTCACCCCTTTATACTCATCTGTAATTTTATTGTTAAAAATATGTCGATGAAACGTTTTTTAATTAATTTTGACCCTATTGATGTTTCGATGGGGTTAAGAAATCATACACTGACAACGGATTCCTAATTCACCTGCGAATATTACAATTTATGAATTAAGAAGGTTGTGGCCTTTTTTTCAATTGATTTTTTTTCATCAAGTCTGTTCAGCCATTACATGCAGTATCAAAAAAATGTTCCAAAAATGAGAAATGAAAGAAGTAAATCAAAAACCCGCAGCTTAGTATGGGTATTGACTGTATTGTTCACTTTTTCTCTTACGGCTTGTAACAACAACCAAGTGGACTATCCTGAAGGGAGTATCATTATGACTACAACGGCCAAAGAGCTGCGGATTGTCTTATCAGGCTCTGATGATATTCAGATTCATTGGGGTGACGGGAAGAAGAGTAACCTGAATGAAGGAATCCTTCTGAATTTTGATGAAGGATTAGAGTTTTCTCACTCGTACTCATCTGCCGCTAAGCGTACTATCTATATCACTGGCAAGGTAGAAACATTGAACTGTAATAATATGCAATTATCATTTTTGGATATAAGCCAAAATCCGGAACTAACTGCGTTGAACTGCTCTGATAATCAATTAGCCGAATTGGATGTGAGTGAAAATACTGCACTTAAATTCTTATGGTGCTACAACAATCAATTAACTGAATTAGATGTAAGTAAAAATACTTTTCTTGAAGAGTTGCGTGTTAGTGATAACCAAATCAGCTCCTTAGATGTGAGCCAGAATACTGCACTCAAAGACTTAAGATGTTCCAATAATTTAATTGCAAATATTGATGTAAGTGCTAATGCCGGATTAATAATTTTAAATCTAGACGGAAATCAATTGACAGAGCTGGATGTTAGCAAAAATACTTTGATCTTACAAATATGTATCAAAGCCAATCAGTTAATCTCTTCTGAATTAAATGACCTTTTCAAAGCAATGCGTTACATACCCGAAGGAGAGTATGGATTTATAGACTACACTGGAAATCCTGGGTCTGACGATGCAGACCACAGCATTTGGCAGGAGAAGAATTGGTTATTGCAGTCATGCCGTTAGAAAAACAAACAATTAAAAAAGAACCATTATTATGATAAAAATATTTTTTAGCATAAAATATTTCCTAATATTAGCACTAAGCGTATTTTTAGTTTTGTTTCTTCCTGTATCTTTGTTTTCGCAAGGTGCTGTTGTGGGATATGCCGATGGCAATACGCATGTGAATACGGGTAATCTATCGAGTTTCCCATCCAACGCTCAATTGAACAAATTGAACCATGTGATAGCGGTTGGTTTAGGGGTAACCAACACATAAGTTTGCAAAACAAAACAAGTCAGAATATCATATAATCAACATGCAGTAGCTTTTAATTAAATTTAACATAAATAAAGGATGGGGGGGTAATAAAATAATACATACATTTACTTCGAGTATTTAGAAATTATGAACCAGGGAGTAAGAGTGGAAATCAAGATAAGAATACCAGAAACTGCAAGACCCACCGAAGATTTCCTGAAAACTCAGATTGTAAAACTGTAGAAATAGCAAATCATCATATTTCACATTTACAACAAAACATCATTAAAAGATCGAAATTATGGAAAATCACAAAAGCATTTTAAAAAAAGGCATCGCCTTTTGGGTATTGACCGTATTGTTAGCCTTCAATTTAAAAGCCTGTAACAATGAAGTGGACTATCCTGAAGGAAGTATCATCATGACCACGACAGCCAAAGAGGTACGGATTGTATTATCAGGCTCTGAAGATATTCAAATTCATTGGGGTGATGGGAAAAAGAGCAATTTGAATGAAGGTATTCTTCTGAATTTTGATGAAGGCTTAGAGTTTACTCACAAATACTCATCTACTGCTAAGCGAACTATCTATATCACCGGAAAGGTAGAAACATTGAACTGTAACAATATGCAATTAACA
>CAZOSQ010000544.1:0-2104 GCA_964582245.1 uncultured Bacteroidales bacterium
AACCTAAAAATTGTATTTTTATCAACCAAATTATTTATCTGCGGATTTAAGGTAATTATTAAATGGTTTAATTATTCCGTCAAATTAGAACCAAAAGATTTTTTTCAATATTTTTGTAAACATGAAAGTATTAGTTACGGGTGTCAATGGTTTTTTAGCTGCCAACATTGTCCGGGAACTTATTGTGCGAAATTATTCCGTGAGGGGATTACTTAGATTCGGGTGTAATGAATTACCTATAAAAGGAGTGAAAATAGAGAAGATTTATGGGAATATAACATGCTACCAAGATGTGGTTAAAGCTGTTGATACATGTGATTATGTTATTCATGCTGCCGCTATAACAGCCCAAAATGCAACGCCTGAAGCTTACGAGGAGGTTAATGTAAGGGGGACAAAGAACGTTATTGATGCTGTACAAAGTAGCCCGGCAAAAAAAATGATTTTCGTGGGAACTGCCAATACTTTTTCTTTTGGTACCCGGGAAAATCCCGGGGATGAGACCCGGGAAATAGACCCTTTATTTGCTAAATCTCCATATGCACGCAGTAAGACAATTGCTCAAGAAATGGTATTAACCGCGGTGAACGAGGGGAGGATAAATGCGATGGTGATAAATCCTACTTTTATGATTGGGCCTTACGATGCCAAACCAAGTTCAGGAAGGATTATCTTAATGCACGAGCAACAGAAAATTCTTTTTGTCCCACCCGGCGGGAAAAGTTTTGTTCACGTCCGAGATGTGGCAATTGCCGTTTGCAATGGCTTGGAAAAAGGAAAGAATGGAGCATGTTACCTGGTTACAAACGAAAATCTTTCCTACAAGGAATTTTTTCGTAAAGTAGCCGGTATTACGGGGTCTCGAAAAATACGATTGGAAACGGGGCGTTCACTGGTGAAATTTCTAGGGGAACTGGGCTCTTTCAAGGAAAAGATGGGTATAAAAAGTGAATTAAACAAGGTAAATGCCAGTTTACTGCTGGTGGATAATTTCTACCAATCACGTAAGGCTGAGCAAGATCTTGGTCTCACGTTTCAGCCGGTTGAAAAAGCGATACGTGAAGCAGTGGAATGGTTTTTGGCTAATGGTTACTTAAAGAAAAATCACGGGTGATCTCATTATAAATAAGCCAACAAATACCGTGTGCCTACTGCCCTATTGTATTGCTTACCCGGTGACCGAGCGAAGTCTAAGTCAGGCTTTCTTATACCTGCCCAATTTTCACTTATTTTTTCTCTACATATCCATTTTCTATCAATTGTTTTGCCTGTTCATACAAGGTTTGTTCAACAGGAATATAACTCATAGACAGGTTGGATTTGCTATAGCTGTTATTAAAACGGATAGGTACTCCCACGTTATTTTTAATATAGTTCCAAGAAAAACCTTGAAAGGGGCCGAAAATAAATAACATCCATTTGGGTATTTTTCCTTTAGGCAGTGGGTATTCCCGGAACGTATTTCTTAGCATGTTTGCAATATCAACAAGGGATAGTGAATCGGCCACTATAATATGCCTGCCATGGGCTTTTTTGTTAAATGCGGCTTTCACATGAGCTTCTGCAACATCACGGATATCCGTAATTCCAAAATATAAATTTGGAGCGCCATGTTTAAATTTCCCCCCCAGGAGGGATATCATTGTGTCAATACTCGTGGAATCTATCCGTTTGGTTAAGGAGGGTCCCAAAACAAAGCCCGGGTTGATGACAACCAGGTCCCATCTTTCTTGTTTATTGCATATTTCCCAGGCTTCCTTTTCTGCCAATGTCTTGGAATAGGAATAAGGGTTGTTTTTTTCATTAGAGGACTGGTTCCAATCACTTTCAGTAAAAGCTTGTTTGCCTTTTATTTCAGAATTATTCCCATATATTGCTGCTACACTGGAGGTTAATACGATTCTTTTAACTTCTTGAAACCTATTGGCTGTTTCAAGCACGTTTCTTGTTCCTTCCAGTGCTGGTTCAACCAGTTCTTTTCTTGGATTTTTTAAACCTTGTATTTTGAAAGGAGAAGCAGTGTGAATGACCACGTCACATCCTTTCATAGGTTTTTCGAAGTCGCCTTTATGTAAGAGATCAGCCTCGAAAATTGTTAATTTTC
>CAZOSQ010000545.1:0-2099 GCA_964582245.1 uncultured Bacteroidales bacterium
GGTAATTAATTACTCCTAGCTTTTTTAAAAAGAATATTGAAAGAAGCCCTGAAAAAATATTTCAAATCGGTTATGATAGGATGCCTATCATGGGCATTCAAGTACCTTAATTCAGTGGCAACTATTTCATCAAAAGTTTTAGGCATATCTGCGTAAAAAGGAGGAACCAATCCTGGTTTTGTTTTATTTCTTTTTTCTTTTAATTCTGTGGGATACAATTGAAAATAATGGTTGCTTATAGGACGAACACCTACTATTTTAAGATCTCCCTTGAATAGATTTATAAACATGGGCAATTCATCCAACCAAAATTTTCGCAAAAATTTTCCCAAGGTAGTAACACGAAAATCATCTTTAAATTTACCACCTTCCTGCAAAGCATTTTTTTTATACACGTATTCCTGCAGATATTCGGCATATGGATGCATGGTGCGAAATTTATAAACTTTAATGATTTTACCATTTTTTCCCACTCTTTTCAACTTGATAAAAGGGCCATAGGTAGGCTTCATATCATAAGCCGGTTCTTTAATTTTCCTGCACACGAAAAAAAACCTCCCCGGGAAAAAATGTTCATCTACCACTTCAAATCCACAGGAATATAATCTCCCGAGAGTTTCGGCACGTGTTATCACCCTATTTTGTCCCCTTGTAAGAAAAAAATACAATTTTTTTGTCAGCCAAAATTTGGGGAAAATTCTTTTCAAGATAAAATCAAAAGAATAATAAATGCTGTTAAAGACTGGTGGATATTTCTGGAAAATTCTTTCTTTCCTTTGGTTCTTAGTTTCAACGCAACCGATAAACAATCCATTATTTGGCAATTTAACATTAATAGATTCAAAAAATTTATTTATAAACCTTATATCATTAATTCTTTGCAAATTTACAATGGCCTCGAAAAAATTATCTGGCTGCTTGTCGATATTAAATTTCGTGGTGGTGGAAATCACCAGGTGATGGGGATTCTCGGGGTTAATGAACTGTTTCATGTATAGGTATTCAGCCTGCCCCATTTCGTCGATGATAAATTCTTCTATATGGCTGGATACAGTATATTCTTCGGGAAGTTTAATAGAAGGGGGCGCAATAAGTTGATCCTTAGGCCTTTCAAATTTCAGATGCATTACTTCTTTTTCAAGTAGTTTTGCTTCTTGCGAGGAAACAATGTAAGAATATAGATTTCCGAAAAACAGTTCCATAATAGTAGCGGCAAAAAAGGTTCCAAATACTATTTGCCTTGACAGGTCAAACACTTGCAGTGCAAATATTAAGATGCTAATAAGTCCTATAACTAAAATGTTTGAAATTATTATCTTTTTATTCACTGATGGCAATGTCACCTTTTTAAAGTTATATTTACCATACATGTAAGAAATGATTATCCAAATTCCCAGCAGGATTAAAAATGGAACTGCATATTTGGGCAGGTAAACTGCCCTAGTGGCAGGTTTAAGCCAGATGAAGAAAAAGAAGCATATTGTAACCATAAAAACATCCAGTATAATGAAGACGATTTTTTTATTCCCGTTTTTCATGAATGCACAATATGTCTTTACGGTTTAATATTTAGAAAAGTTACAATTTTTGAAAAGCAAATATAAGGATTAAACCTGGTAAAAAAAGAAAGGATAAAAAAGAATTATTTTATGGGTAAGTAAAACTACCCTCAACGAATGAACCCATTATCAATATTAAAGGAACCTGCAAATATACTTCTCAGGTTAAATAGGAAAGGAGAATCATTGACCGCCTCCCGGGAAAATTTATGTCCCATGGTATGAATATTAATTAAATATCAATAACCTACAACTTAATCTATAGGATCATTTAACTTTTAAAATCTCGTCTTGAGGCAGCATACTCATCTTTTTTATAGAAGAATAAAGATTATAGAATATCGATATAACAATCAACAGGGAAGGAACCACTATCACGGGATAACTATACAATGTCATCTTCCCGAGTTCGTTGTTGAATGCTTCAGTCCCGGATTCACTGACGATAAAGATTTTGGCTAAAACAAAATTTAGGATAGCTGATAGCACGAAAGATAAAAAAAGGAAAAATGAAGCTCTCTTTAATATTAATTCCAATTT
>CAZOSQ010000546.1:0-2088 GCA_964582245.1 uncultured Bacteroidales bacterium
AGCGGGTCGGGCAATAGGAAGCGGCCGAAGATTCTTATTCCGATACGCCACGGGTAATAATCTTTAAACTATCATTATTATAAGTTACTAAAAATGACATGCCTAATGGCAATTTCTTATGCCCCTTCCAATAATCCATAAAATAATTACAGCTAAAAACGGCAGCTTGACTATTAAAAAAGTAATAATGCAAATAAATATTGCTTGAGTCGCAGGTTCTGGGAATTTTTTGTAAGTCAATTTGCATTGAAACTTTTTTATCGGGACTTTTGATATATTGCATCATGGCGCGACTTTTCTGAAATTCTGTTTTGTATTGATTGGTATCAATAATTTCTGGTACGCGCATCATTTCAACTACAAATTCAGAACCAGAAAATTTTGCCTCTTTAAAAATATACAAACACTTGTTGCTGTTTAATCTCAATACATTAACTGCCGTGGAATCATTATACATAAATTCGATAAATTGGTTGATTTTGTCTTCATAAGTTTCATTCTGAGCACAACCGGCGAACATACATATCATTAATATCAACATCAAACGCATTACTTATTCCTCAATTATTGGAAGACCTTCAATCATTTCGTTTATATCGTCCTGATTTGGCATTTCAATATTTTTATATGAGCCAATTCCGCTCTCGGCATTATCATTATTGAAAAAGAATGTATGGAACAGCTCATGTATCATAAATAATGATGACGGGTCCTCAACGAATGTATTCATTTTTATAAGCTTATTGTTTGTTGTAGTGCCGCCCTTCACTATTCTAATAACTTGTCCGTTCATTATTTTAACTTCAGAGGCTAAGTCACTGTCTTCATCCTGATGAGAAAAAACTAATGCATTTCCAATCGGATATCCCTTTTTTTCAAATGAATGGTAATCATAAAAAGTACCCTCCGGATTGTTAGCTGACAAGAATTTTAAATCGAAATTGACAGAATAACCTTGGTGCTCTCCACTATTCACACTATAATTCTCTGAATTTAATGTATTATTAATTTTTTGTTCAATATTTCTTACGCTTTCATTCGTGCTTCCGAATACCACATAAACGGCAGTAACTGTAATCGCGTTCTCATTTTTTATACCAACGGCATCCCTCCCATCCCTATCCAGCAAGCTGACCGGGTTCCCCGCCGCGTACGCATACGGCGACCAGGCATAGTACTGCTCCCACAGCGGGTCGGGCAATAGGAAGCGGCGATGGCTTCAGGGATGCTCATTTATATAGAGAATGAAGAATTATAACAATAAATAAACCTACAAGCCAAAACATTCCGCCAATAAAAATAATTGTACTTTCTTTAATTTTATTTTTATGGTTGTAATTTTTATCGCGCCATTTCTGAAGTTTATATTTCGAAAAAATAAATCTTAAGAAAATGTAACCCGTCCAATACATCAGATAAGCTAAAAATGGGCCTAAGAAATATATATACATGGCAACTATAGTCAATATTATTTAAAATCAAAATATTCATATTTATCTTTTGAGAAGTGCTCATAAAGATAATCATAGCAATCTCTGCCTTTTGTCATTACCACAGGAATTGCGCCAGATATTATATAATCCATTAAAGCGTTTTTTGCAAATTTGAATTTCCATCCAAAAAATAAATCACTATTATCTATCAAAGCATCATTATAATAGGGATTGATAGTGCCATCACCAAAAAAGTATTGTTTCCTTTTATTAGCCTGATTCTTTACTTCTTCGTCAATCATGACAAAAAAATCACCGGATAAATTATCGGGATCTATCCCCATTGATTGAAGATTAACATTTGAAGGCCCTTTTCCATAAATCTCATTTACAACGGGATTTATTACTTGTTGCTTGTATATTGATTCATTTAACCATTTCCCATTGTGCCAAACATTTTCAGTAGTACCCGTCTGATAGGTATTGCCAGCGTATCTTCCGTGCGTCCGTGTCGTGTAAATTTTTTGTCGTTCACCCTCCCGGCTTCCTTTTTCTTGAATGTGTCTTCTATCCTTGCCATTTTCGTCGAAATAATTAATCGGTTCCCCGCCGCATACGCATACGGCGACCAGGCGTAGTACTGCTCCCACAGCGG
>CAZOSQ010000547.1:0-2086 GCA_964582245.1 uncultured Bacteroidales bacterium
TATCACCTACCGAATACAGAAAAAATCTTAGTGGCATAAAAAGAGTAATTCAGTAACGATAGGACCTTTTTTACATGGAAATATCAATAATTACTCTAGTATGAGAAAATTCTTGAAGTTTACATTATTATCAGCTTTCTCTAAAGGTATCAAAGGGGCCACTGTATTTTTGTGAAATTCTGCTATCCGATACTGAAAAATTTAAAAATAAGAAATACCTTATACTTTCGTGCTTTTTTCAATTGGGTCGACTAACTTTTATATGAACTTCCGGGTTTTTCCTATTTACTAGTTAAGGATTAAAAAAACCAGAGGGAAAACCCTTACAATTTACAGGTAAAAACTTTCTTTGTGTTTCGCGATCATAAAGAGAAAGATTTTCAGATAGATAAGCGATAAGCTATCCAGAGTATCATTATTCCTGCCAGAATTAAAGCAGTAAAAACAATGGCTCGGATATTTCGTTCTTTTTCTGCTTTTGTGAAATTGATTTTTTGTTCATGCGGATCCTCCAGATCCAGGATCTCTGCTTTCAGTTCCTTAATTTCAAACAGATAAACAGGGATCTGAAAAACCATAGTAATGATCCAGGCAAAAATTATGATGGTAAATAATATCAAATCTCCAAATTTTTCTGCAAGGTTCATAAGGTCGTATTTCAAATGGAAATACATTAAAAAACCCGTCATTACAAAAAGCGGACTTGAGAGCGAGCCGGTGAATAAAAACCCCTGATATTCCTTTGAATAGAAATCGAATTTTCTCTTGAGATTTTCAGGTATTGAATCCGTCTCCCTGATTTTTGAAACCTTTAACAACAGGTGAGTCTGGTATAAAATTAATAGGAAGAGTGTACCTGCAAGGGCCAGAAGCAAGGTTAATATGGAGGGTTGACCGGGATGATGAAGCATAAGATAAACAGCGGGGATCAGTAAAAGACTTTTGAGAGCTGTATCCAGGAGAATGGAATACCTGATACTGCTTTTTATCTTACGAAGTCGTTTGGTGCGGTAGTTCCGAATATCCCCGGCAGTTAATACCTCTTGAGAAATCTTTTGTTCATTCGATGATTTCCATATTTCTTTAATGTTTAACTTTTTCATTAAGAGGATCCGGTTAAACGGGAAAAACTATTTTTTTTGTAAAATACTCATAAATATTTATCCATAAAAAATACGTAGTCCACCCATTGAGAAATGTAAGAGAATTATTATACTTTTTCAAGGGAAACTACAGGGGAAATTTACCTTATATTAAATTTTTCCGATTTAAATATAACAGCATTGGAAGGCCGGTCAGGATTTTTTCTGTCCTCAGCGGTAATGAGCAGTTGGACAGGTTCAAAAGGTGTCATCGTGTTTAATTCTGCTTCTTTTGATTTGTCCGGATCCAATTCTCCAATATTATGATTTGCATTATCGTTATCCACCACCCAGACAATATATCTCTTCTGAGAAGGTTCTAAACGTTCAGATTCAGCCAGGTGGTCAGCCTCTACCTTGATTTCAAAAATATTGCTTTCATTTTTCTTGATTTTGGCTTTTACATCGGCCGCAGGAAGATAATCGGAATCAGGAAAATCAACAGTTGTTCCACAGGAAGAAAGGAAAAATGGAATGATGCTGATAAAAATGATCCTAAAATAAGTGGCTTGCATTTTGTTTTTCATGGGTTAAATTTTTAGAATATAACTATAATGACCAGATAAAAGCCTTTTCTTATGCCATATAAGCATCAAGGCTTTGACTCAGTTTTTCTTAGTATTCTTAGTTACTTTTCTAACAAAGAAGTAAAAAAACTGTTCATTTCTGTCAAATCACAGCCTTTCTTATCCTGATAAGATTTTTCAGAAGACTTTCCATTTTCACCAAATTGAGCATATTGGCTCCATCGGATTTTGCGTGGGAAGGATCGGGGTGGGTTTCTATGAAAATGCCGTCAACACCTACGGCTATTCCTGCTTTGGCAATTGTTTCAATCAGTTCGGGTTTTCCACCGGATACACCTGAGAGCTGATTGGGTTGTTGAAGGGAATGGGTGATGTCTAATACCACGGGTTTTCCGAATTTTTTCATCACCGGAATGC
>CAZOSQ010000548.1:0-2086 GCA_964582245.1 uncultured Bacteroidales bacterium
TCCAATAAACCGTTGCAAAACTCACAAAATATATGCCTTTGGGATTATGAAACTTATAATTCCTGCTCATGTTCCAATAAATTTCAAGCCAAAGTTAATCTTTTCCGGGTAATCCTAACATATCTGTTTCAATCCGGCCCATCTGCTTGGCCACCAGTTGCAAACTGGCGGCAGTTGGGGCAGGGGAAGTTGATTACGTGATATTTTTCAGAACATTAATATTCCATTCTATCTTCTTGTGATAATTCCTTATCATCTTGTTCGATAGTTTGTGATAAAGCCAGAATATCAATAATGTATGTGGAAAATTCACCAAGAAAAGCATGTTTCTATCAGCACCTTCCAGATTTAGGCCTATTAATAATGTAAAAGAAATTGTATACCACAAAATTATTATGAGTGGGATCAGTTTTATCCATATAAAAAACGATAAACTTTTTAAGCCGGTATTTCGATTTTTTATCTTATACTTAAACATTAGTCTATAAGCTTTTATATGGGTTGTCCAAAATTTCCGGTCATATAAAAAAAGATGATTATACCTAGCAATAATGAGCAGTCGATCCAACCCCTTTAATGTAGATATTATATCTTTAGCGTCCGTTACCATGTTATTTTATCTGATTGTGCCTGTGGAATGAAGTTTTCACCATTAAAACCACTTTCATTATTGTAATTAACGTATGATGGGTTAAATCCGAACACTTCATTTGCAAGACTTGAAGTAAGGAAAATAAAGCTTGTGGGATAAATATTGGGGTTTGCCTTCCCTCTATTCTGGGTGTACTGTAGATAAAGGTGACCTGGAATACCATATTCTTCTTGTTTTGTTTTATTATTGTGATAATCTGATATATTCCATTTCTTTATATCTTCCCAAGGCAACTCATTTTCCCATAGAAATGACTCAATGGACATATTATTTACTATTGACTTCACCAGTTCAGGAGCTCCAGGAATCATAAATAATAAGTCTGCAGGCTCAAGGTCTTGCCCGTTTGCTATATTTTTAAAAACAATTGCTAAATCAACAGCATAACCCGTGATTTCTAAAACATTACTAATATTTTGTAGCTTAACTGAATTATCAAAAATTGAAGATGTTAGATTGTTTTCTTTTTTTGCTACATCAATAATCCCTAAATCAGAAGTATTATCTAAAAGTTTCGTTATTTGATTTTCGCCTAGCCCTTCTGTTAAACGAATAATACGGGAATCTGTATAATAACTACTGCTACGTGCATTCTTTAAATTAACTAACTCCTGAATATCACTGTTTTTGGTAATACCACTGCCTCTAAGTAATTCTTTAAATTTTGTATTTGAAAGGGTTAATAACAACTCCTTTTTTCCAGTGCTATTAAGATAAGTAGGGAGTAACCTTTTTAATTCATCAATAGGGATATCTTTAGAAATATTATATATTTCACGTAAATGGGCTACTAATTCGAAAGTTTCAGCACTTAGATCAATAGCTAAATCTGTTTCTGTGTCGATGTTTTCCCTAATAATATCTAAAATTCTTTGTTCGTTGGTTTCATCTCCAATAGCTTGTAAAAGCTTTTCCCTATTTTTTGTGATCTGACATAATCTATCGTATTTGAGTAAATTAACTAAATAACCATACGCCTCCTGATTATTTAATATTTCAACATCTCCATAATATGAAATTAATATCTCCGTTGCAATATCAGGGTTTAAGGCTAACCCAAAATCTTTTACAATTGCAACTATTTCGTCCTTGTGTTCGAAGATATGTTTCTGCACAGCTTCAGAACCTCCATATCCGACTGATGTATATTCAAAATCTGTTATTATCATCGCCCCCTCTTCTTCCCCCTGCGCCCATGCAAACATCATATTCTGCGGGTCTTTAATATAGTCCCATTGATATTTATGCAGTTGGCTGCCATTATTGTAGTCCATGAGATTGTCGGTGGTACCGCGGGCTGCAGGGTAGTCGTTTTTGTCGCTGAAAGTGTGGTAGAGGCGGAAGCTGCCGTGGCCTAATTCGTGAGCCAGTGTGTGTGACAGTTCATCCTGGGTGACTTCGCCTGTTGAGATGAAGGCAAACTGCCCTTTTAGC
>CAZOSQ010000549.1:0-2085 GCA_964582245.1 uncultured Bacteroidales bacterium
GAAAATGTAAGTTTGACAATTCAAACTCTTTCACTTCCAATGTAAGATAATCGGTGGTTGGGTTTGGATATGCTGAAACCGAAAGGTTGATGTTTTTGGCTTCTTCAAGTCCTGTTACTACTGAAATTTCAAAAGGTTGCTGTACCCCTTCTGATACGGATCCATTAGTGCCGGTGTGGGTTTGGTACGCAACCTGTCCAACGGAATAGCTTACTGACCCCCCGCTACCCGAAGCATTACCACCTGTGGCGTTTACGCTCGTTTGTGCTTGCAGCCCTGTCAGTCCAAATCCTAACAAAAATACGGCACTAAATTTTACCCTGTTAAATAGCTTTGCTCCATCTATGTTGGATTTAACAGGGTTAATCTTTTTGTGTCTCATTTATGTCCTCCTTTTTTTAATTGTGAATATTCATTTTCATTTATCGTTTTTGTTACTGTTTCAATCTATCGCAGTGTTATCTAAAATGAACGCCAAACGTCCTTATTCCCACAATTGCTTTACATCTATTATAGCACACCTTATTTATCGTTGTAACAAGTTGATTTAACGAACATATGCTCGAATGGGTATATTTGGTTATAAAATGTTGCAGTTCTTTCAATTCCTTGCTTTAAGTTAAAGTGCTTTAAATTAATACTAAATCGTTTTAAGTAATTATAAACGAACATATTTTTAAGTATCAACAACATAAATATTTCAAGATCGTGCCAGGTTTTTTATAAAAACTTCGTCAATTTTACGATAATTATTCAATATACCAAAAGATCCTTAAAGGAAAATTTGGATGTAGAGAAAAAGTCAATGGTTTTCTCACGGGCTGAAGCAAATGAAAAGGTCGAAAAATTCTTTTTCCAACCATACTGGTTGGCTTTAAAACATCAAAAGGACAAATCCCTAAAAATAGATCCCAGGATATAATTAGGTAACGCCGCGTTAAGCCCGGTTTAGTTCAACACAAGGTACAACTTGTCCCGCTTATGCGGGATATTCGGCTTATGGCTGAAAACGATACTTAAGTGTTATGGGTAGTTGATAATCAATTTCTCTGTTTTTACAATCTTATTTTTATTTTTAATCAACAATATGTAAATCCCTTCAACTAGATTTATCTTTATTTCTGTTTTCAAATTACCTTCTTGTATTATAAGTCCTGTCGAGTTTATAATTTGATAATCAAACCGATTATCAGAAACACCGTCAATGTTTAACCTATCGCTTGCAGGATTTGGGTAAATACTTATCTGATTAGATATAACTGGATTTACCGATGTAGTCTCCCCACAATTAGGGTACAAAGGATTTTGATATAAAAGTTCTGAATTTAGAGAACAACAACCAAAATCAGGTACACATCCGTTTGGAGGTAATTCCATCCAATAATCTAACGGTGAATCGATATCTCCAATACCTTCAATCCATTTAGTTGTAATATCCCCGCTTATAAATAATGTCTTTCGCAAATTATCATCCTGGTATTTTAGGAATTTTACTGAATCGACCTTTAAATGATATAAATAGTCACCTGGATAACCGACAATAACCGAATCATCAGGTTGTAATGTAAAATCATAAATAAAGAATCGATTATCCTCATCATTAAAAAAAACTATTCCATTTTCCTCCTGAAAATATAATGTTGTATCAGAATATGGGTAAAACCTCCTGGCATAAAGGTTTTCAATCATGTTTTCTTTTGAAATAGAAATTTCTCTCGCATAAGATGTATCATTTTCCAAAAAACAATTAACAACAGTAGTCCATTTTTTACCTTCTTCTATAAGGAACATATATTTTGGTCTTATTCCACAGTCAGGATAATTACTGTTTTGGTAAATTAAATCATCATTCATGTAACAGCAGGTCAATACATACATGGCTCCACAGATATAAAGACTCTCCTTGCTCATTAATAATCCTCTTGTGTCTCCAATCCCTTCAATCCAAACTGCAAAATTTGATAAACCGGGTTCTGTCAAATCTGCTAGTGCTATTATTCTTCTTCCTTGTATCATGGAAGTTTCTATTGGAACAACTACATATTTAACACTATCAAATCCGAGAGTTAATGTATCACCAACTTT
>CAZOSQ010000550.1:0-2077 GCA_964582245.1 uncultured Bacteroidales bacterium
TAAATTTCAAAGGGTGCCCGGGAGCAAGAAAAAACCTATGCCATTGGATGAGTAGAAGCTTAATGAAAAAAATTGCGAAAGTAATAACTACCTAGATAAAGTAATAATCAATTTTTTTTGTAAAAATATTGGCATATATTTGATCCCGAGAATAAACTATCTTGTTAAGATGCAGAATTTTAAATTTCTAATTCTATTACTTGTTATAACTTTTTTTGCAATTTCATGTTCAAAAGAAGAAAATTTACCCGGTTTAACCGGTAATATTACAGGTTATACCAAACTATACGGGGAATTTGGCCTTAATACTGAATATTTAAATAGAGGTGGTGTACATATTATTGCAGATAATGGCAATGAATCATTTTCCGCTACAACAAATAGAAATGGTTTCTTCAAGTTAAAGGATCTGCCTACGGGAAATTACGTTCTTACCTATAGCAAAGATAGTTTTGGCACAGTTATTCAATATAACGTGAAACATATTGGTGGAAAGAATACTGCCATCAATGGATCCTCTACAGTCCAACTTGTTGACCCTCGTTTTACATCCGTTGAAACTAGAGACCGGGATGTCGTATTGACAAAACTTCCAACATTAACAGTGGATACCTTCAAGATAACAGGGTATGATATTGGATTACGTTTTCGATTGGTATTTAAAATTGAAAACTATCCTGAATGGGATTTTAATTCTAAAAAAGAACAGGGATTCACTGTTTTTTTTAGTACAGATTCTACTGTTTCAAAGGAGAATTATGAATTTTCCTATGATTTTATTTTTGAATTATCTAGTTGGGCTAAAAGCAATGACTTTTATTTGGATCCATGGTTTTTTTCAGGTTATGGGAAGGGCACAAGGATATTCATGAAAGCTTACCCGAATAGTGGTGTCTTCTTTAATTTATCTGCGATCCATTATTACGAAGAGCCTACAACAGGTTTGATAATTTTCCCCAGCCTGGGAAAGGAATCACCAACAATAAATTTTGTTGTTAATTAATGAATCATATGAAGCTATATAAAAAAATTGTGCCAGCAAGTATCCTGCTCTTCATATCATTTTTCATGCTTAACTGCAAGAAAGATATTGATATTGATTCTCTTAGAAAAAGTGTAATCTGGGGAGAAAATGTTAAATATTTACCTGCTGATGTAGAAGATCCATTCTTTGTCCTTGGAAAATCTGATAATATAAAGGTAATCCTCGAGGGAATAGTAAATAAAACTACCTATACGGATTCAACCGGTAAATACTTTTTTAATGATGTACCCACGGGTACATATAATCTCACATATACAAAAGATGGATATGGAAGCGTGAAAAAATTCAGTATAAAACATTACGGGAATGACACTTCAATTATTATAGGAAACATTAGGTTGTATCCCAAGATAGTTGAAGAAATTGATGGTATTGTTGAAAAAGTTGATACCCCTTTTTATCCCGAAAAGACATATGTCCCTTTTTCCGTGGTAAATGAAATTGAATCATTTTCGACCGATGCCATAATATTTATGAAACAAGGTGGCCATGCTTCACATGTTAATTATGACCAGTATTATGAAAAATTCATTTCATCCTCTTTTGGCCATTTTGAAGATTATGAATACTTAACGTGGTTTTCAATCAGGGAAATGAACAATGATGGCTTTATTCCTGGGGAAAAAGTAAGTTTTATCATTCATTTAAAGTGTAATAATGATCATGGTTATTTTGATTATGAACAGGGTAGGCAAGTTTTTCCTACCATGTCTTTAAAAGGATCCAGTGAAATAAGTTTTATATTTCCATAAAGATTATAATTAAAATATGAAATTAAAATTATTTTATATCTGCATAGCTATCTCATTGTCAATTTCTTGCGACAAAAAAAATGAGTGGCTCACGGGAGATGTACAAGGCAATATTTTATTATACGATGTCAATGGAGAAGTTCCAAACGAGCTTTCCGGTGTAAATGTTGAACTAATAAATTCATTGGCTACATACAAGGGTATTTCTGATGACAATGGCCAATATTTAATTAAAGATGTTGAGTTTGGATCGTATGATCTGATATTCAGCAAAGATAAT
>CAZOSQ010000551.1:0-2075 GCA_964582245.1 uncultured Bacteroidales bacterium
CCTTATTAATGTTCTTTGAATGAATGGATAAACCTGGTCATTAAAAAACCGGGAACGTGCCTTTGAAATGGGGTTTACAGGTATAGTTATGCGTTGAATAATCCGCTTATCTACACCGATCCGAGTGGAGAATTTATTTTTACTGCTGCATGTTTATTAATCCCCGGTGCACAATTTTTACTGCCTTATGCTGTTGCTGCTGATTTTGCAGCTATGTCAAATGTATTACTTAATCTTGGTAATATAGACAATGGATGGGATGCATTAAAATATTTCGGGGTTGGTGCCGTGACAGGATTAATAGGAGCCGGTGTTGGAATGGGAGTTAACGCATCGCTGGCAGGGCAGCCATTTATGGAAGGAGTGCTTTTAAAAGCAAACGTAATAAATACTGGATTTGCCTCTGGTTTTGTTTCTGGTGCTGCCGGAGGATTTACCAGTGGATTCATTACAGGTTTTGGAAATGAAGCGATCCAAGGTGGTGATGCTTTTGATATGCTTGCCAGCGGTTGGTCTTACGGATGGAAAGGCGCTATTGGAGGTGCTGTGATGGGAGGAATCATGGGCGGCATTGACGCTGTTAGACATGACAGGCATTTTATTACGGGGGCTATGAAACGAGATGTTTATATAGTACTTAATGAAAATGGCGACATAATCAATATAGCTCCTGCAAAAGATGTTGATTTTACACGAGATCATTTCAAAGAAATATATAATAAAAGATATTCTAATACTGTAAACGATGATTATCCTCATATTACAGTTGATAAATCGCATAATCAATTTACAACCAAAATAACAATACCTAAACATAAAAATTTAAATTCACCTTCGCCTTATGCTTCAATTGAACTTGGTGCTAATGTTAGATCAATTAGATTACAGGGTCGTACACTTATAATTACATCTGATAATAAGCTTAATTCTATTGGTATAGAAGGTTGGAGATGGGGTAGCAGACCATTAACTTCATTTAGAGACTTTTTTCATTTCAGAAATTATTAAAAATAATATTTTTAATGAATAATTTAACAAAAATATTAACAATATGTGTTTCTACATCTATTTTAAATATACATGCTCAAGAAATGATATCTTATAATAGTTTTGTGAAAAATCAAAACATAATATTTAAAACCGATGAATTTAATTATAAATTTACTATGTTTTTGGGAAAAATTTATGGCAGTGTTTCTTCCATAACTGAAAAAAAACTTTTACTTGGATTTTACCCTGGATTCAATAATATGACTCAGGATACATTAGCAATATTTAAATTTGAAGATAACAAACAAATTAAAAATATTATCCGTATTGAACATGCAGATGTACCTGTAGATACTATTCACAGCTATTTTTCTATACAAAACACAAATTGTGAAAAGAATTTTGTAAAAGAAAAAATAAAAGATAATGAAGTTAAATATTCTTATATCTTACAACAATTAGATGAACCAATTTTAAGACATAGTAATCATAATAGAATAAGAATAATAGAACCACTTGAGGATTTGAATATATGCACCGAATATATGATATTAGAAATACATTTTTTTGCCGATTCTGCAAAAATATATAAAACTAATTGTAAAATAAAAGGCTTTGAAGGAATACAGGTAACAGAAAAGGATTCATTTTTATTAAAAAAACGGCATGTTAAAAATCTTCTCAAACATCTTAAAAAAGTCCGCACAGCTAACATAAAAAACAAAGAATGCCGTAATATCGGGAATCCTTCTATTTTGGAATATAATTTTGAAAATGAATATGATAATTTTATTTTCTCTTATTATTGCAAAAGGGAAAATAAAAAGGCAATTCCTGACGAAGTGTGGGATTTACACAGTTATTTGGGTACTCTAAGAATTAAATATTTTGGAAGGTTGGGAAGTAAATAAAAAAATCTTTACCCCCCCCTATCGCGCAAGTGTTTTTCACTTGTGCGAAGCCCCAAACCCGGGGAAGTATAAATAACCAAAATGCTTAAAGAAAAAAATACAGGCAACATAAAATTTAACATCATGAAAACACTACTCATCTTATTCACCGGCATTTTTATCAGTTCAGCCCTT
>CAZOSQ010000552.1:0-2068 GCA_964582245.1 uncultured Bacteroidales bacterium
TGGTCAACCGGCGAAACTACCCAAACCATTGAGGTCAATACCCCCGGAATGTATAGTGTGACGGTTACTGATATTTTTGGATTTGAGAGCAGCGACAGTCTTCTTGTAAGCTATCCAAATACTAAGCTCAATGATTCATCTCCAGTTTTATGCGAAGGGGAGTCTCGAATGATATTTCCAGAAATAATGAATCCGGAGCTTTATAGCTTTGAATGGTCAACAGGATCAGATACTCATGTTATTGAGGTTAGTGAAGAAGGCCTTTACTGGGTAAAAATTACAGACAATGAGGGTTGTTTTTCATACTCTGATACCCTTGCCTTAGAAATAGATGATTTTTCTTTACATTTTAGTTTGGGTGCGGACCTAGAATTATGTTCAGGAAATGAGCTAACTATACTGAATGATACTCCCGTAGAAATAGTATCATATTTTTGGAACACAGGAGAAACTACCGAAAGTATCCAAGTGTATGAAAGTGGGGTATATTCAGTTAACGTTATAAACGCGAATGGTTGTACAGCGTATGATGAAATAAATATTACAATAATAGGTGCTGCTCCGAATGTTGATTTTGACGCAACTATAGCTTGTTTTGGTTCTCCAACTGAGTTTACAGATGTAAGTGAGCCGGGCGTTTCAGATGATGAAATAATTGGCTGGACTTGGATTATAAATGATAGTGTCTTTTCTGAGATACAATATCCAAACTATATCTTGGAAGAATCTGGTCTGTTTGAAGTTACTTTAATTGCTACAGCTAATTCAACGTGTAGTTCATTAATAACAAAAGAAATTGAGGTGCTACCATCACCAAATGCGATGTTTTCTGTGTCCGAAGCTTGTATAGATATACCTCATGATTTTGTAGATTTGAGTAGTTTCGAAAATGGTGGTGAAATAGTCCAGTGGCTATGGACTTTTGGAGATGGGGGTAGTTCTTCATCACAGAATCCTATTTATGTTTTTGAAGATGCTGGTATTTATGATGTTACTTTAAGTGTAACTGGAGACAACGGATGTGTCGATACCTATTCTCAATCATTAAATGTATACTCAGAGGCTACCGTTCCCGGTAATTTTACTTTAGTATATCCCAAAAATGAATTTATCGCTAATGAAGAGTCCATTACATTTGTTTGGAATACAAGTGAAAATGCATTCCAGTATGTTCTGGAAATTGCCACCGATTTTTCTTTTGAGGATATTTTGGTAGAATCATATTCTGTAGAACCTCAACAGACTTTAGATTTGGATTTAGGAGCTTATACTGAAGTTTATTGGAGAGTAAAAGCATTAAATATTTGCAATGATGATGTTTATTCAAGCAATACGAATATTATCTTTAATTATGATCCGGGTTTTTTAACCAATACGATTGTTTGGTTTAGAAGTGATAACACAATTGCAACTGACAATACGGTAAGCCAATGGACAGATTTGAGTGGGAACGAATTTCATGCAGTTCAAAGTGTGAATGGTAGTAAGCCCTTGCTATCTGAACCTATTCCTGAGTTAAATAATCATCCTGCATTACTATTTGATGGTGCAGATGACTATCTTCAAGCAAACTTTATAAATAATGAGGAATTTTTGCAACCCAATACATACTTTGTTTTGTGGACTACGAGCTCTGCGGCTACCCAGTTTGTATTTGATGGCATCGAGTCAACAAGCCGGAACTCCTTGTATCATGCATTATCACAAAACAGGGTGTTTGGTGGCTCTATCTTCGGTTATGACAAATTAAGCCCATTTGAGAATTATATTATTACCCAAATTAATTTTGATGGGGACGAGACTGAGATTTATGAGAATAACCAGCTGAAAGCAATAGGTAGCGCAGGTGTACAGTCATTAACTGGTATCCGGCTAGGGGCAAATGTCAATCTTGAAAGTTATTTTTCAGGTGAGGTTGTTGAATTTATAGCTATAGATGGTTTAGCCGAGGAGGTTGATACACAAAAGGTATATAATTATTTTAGAAACAGATATTCATCTGTAGTCAACCTGGGCCCCGACAAATCCATCACCTACGGCTTCTGCCCCGTCACCTTAGACGCCGGCG
>CAZOSQ010000553.1:0-2061 GCA_964582245.1 uncultured Bacteroidales bacterium
TTATACTTTTCTAATTCCTCATCAGTAGCGTCAGCTTCCTTGTTTGGGTCTTGCTGTGCTTGTTGGATTTCAATGAAACGCTTAGTTTCCAATCCTTCCTCCTCAACAGCTTTGACCATATCTTGTTGTGCTTGTTGATCAAGATTCTGAACTTGCTTGTATGCGGCGGCAAATTGTTTCAATTCATTATCAGAGACATCCTGCACCGCTTGGGAAAAAGCACCCATACTACTGATCATAAACAAAATGAAGAGACTTGTAATTTTTTTTACTGTACACATAATTATTGATTTTAAATTAAAATTAAAAAATATAAAACAGACCATGTCTGATGAATTCTTGAGACACACACACGATCAATGATTAAAAAGGCGTGGCAAATTATTATCTTAACCACATTTTTAAACAAATGAAAACTCTAATTGTTTTGATTTTGAATTATCTGAAATTTTTCTTGTAAACCAGTATCGCTTTGCAAGGCCATAGCAATTTCCTCGTAACGGGACAATGGTAATCCTACTTCAATTATCTTCTCCTGCATTTTTTGCTGGGCTTGCCCTTGCATTTTCAGAAGTTCCCCGGAAGCTGATTCATATTTTCCCAATTCCTCACTTGTAGCGTCTATATCTTGTAAAGGATTTTGTTGAGCCTTCTGAATCTCGTTAAAACGTTGTAGATCCAATCCTTTTTCTTCTATTGTATTCAGCATTTCCTGCTGGACTTCCTGTTTGATAATTTCCACTTGTTGGACAGCTAATGCAAATTGTTTGAGTTCCTTATCACTTACTTCGGTTGCTGTTGATGGTTGCTGGAATGGAACTGAGTTTTGTTTCGATTGACCAGGTATTTGATCCTGTTCTTCCTGGGGGATTTGGTGTATTTGATCCTGTTCTTCCTGGGGGATTTGGTTGTTGCTTTTTTCGTTATTAGTACTACTTTGATTACAACTCACCGTAATCGTCATCGCTAAAAAAGTTATACCTACAAAATTTGCTGCTTTTTTCATATTTTATACATTTTATTAAAAAAATTAAAAAATATTTTAACACAGCAAATAACATATTTTAAAAAACGACATACTTTTAGCCTTATTGCCCTACTAACATTTTTTTTTCTACTTACATTTTTTTTCTACTTACACCTTCCTTAACGTTATAATCACCTCCCTAAAATAGAAAGAAATACAAAATAAAATTTATATGAATAATAAACGTTTAAAAAATAACATTTAATTAAGCCCTTATGAACAAAATAAAAAATAACTGGCTTTTTATTGTAGGCAGTTTAACATTTTTGGCCGCCGGTATTCTGTTTTATGATCTTACCACACAGTTTATTATTCGGTACAACATAATGCATTCCAACATTTATTACTATGAAGAACTTGAAGATACTCGTATTAATCTGCGCAGGGCGATTATAGGGCACAGGGATTATCTCTTAACCAGGGATAATGAGTACTTGAAATATTATTATACCTTTCGGGGAAGGACGTTAGAAAATATAGATGTAATATATTCTTCAGAATATCTAAAGGAAGTGGATAGAGAAAATATTAAAAACATGCGTCAAGACCTTAAAGGTTTTTTCATCATGATGGATTCAGTGGCAGTGATTAATTCCCTGGGGCAAAATGAAAGAATTAACCAATATGTCGAGCGGTCATACGAGTTTTACTATGCCATTTCGGGTTTAGGTGAACAAATTGAATTACAACTCGAAGAAAATCTTTTTGAACAACTTGACAAACATAAAAACCAAGTCAAAAATGTGAGGGTTCTATTTATATACGGGTTTGTAGTTGGTTTTCTTTTGTTATTGTTAAATTACTATTTACTTGAGAAGGAAATCAAAAGGAGAAAAAAGGTGGAAGTGCAAATAAGGGAACAGGCTGCTCAGCTTGAAGATCTCAATGCAAGTAAAGATAAATTTTTCTCTATCATAGCTCATGACTTGCGATCACCTTTTAATTACCTATTGGGTTTTTCTAAGATATTAAAGGATAAAGCTTCAGAGAAAGCAGTAGAAGAAATTAAGAAGATCAGTTCTATTAGTCATGAT
>CAZOSQ010000554.1:0-2052 GCA_964582245.1 uncultured Bacteroidales bacterium
TCGTAGGCTCCCGGACATAATTATCAATAACATGAAAAAGAAAATACAAACCGGATTCATCATATTTAACCTTGAATTTAGCAGTAAGATCTAAGGAATTTGTAGGTGCTACTAAATCAAACCAATCGTATCCATGAATCCCGGATGTATTGCCTAACTTGTCTATTGCCTGGTAATTTACGTCATTCCAAGCATCATCAATTAAACCATCAATTACTACATATTCTGTGTGAGGATATACGTGAACTGAATTTTGGGAGAAAATGGGGTTAATCAATAATACCACCAACAAAAATAAAATTGTCTTTTTCATATCATTAACTTTTAAGAATAATTTTTATTTGTAACTACATTTAATTATTATGGGACAAAAGTAATAATTTATAGGAAATAAACTTCTTATTCCCCCTATAAAAACTTAAAGGAATTTAGTTTACATTTAATAGCTATAGGCTTTTTTAAAAAAAGCGTCCTAAAAAATTCCTTGACCACCGGTTACTTTCTCAAAATTATATTTAGTAATTTTTCAATGTTTAGTTTTTGATGATTTTCACGGTTTTGCTCTTTCCATCAGAAAAAATCAGGGTTCCTAAATAAACACCCTCTTCAAACTTGTAAATGGAAATCATTTTCTCCTGCTCTCCTCCTACATAAATATTATCTAACTGCTGCCCGTAAACGTTTCTAATCATAATCCTTTCTACATTTTGCATGTTCGTCAAGTAAATCATGTCACTTGCCGGGTTAGGATACACGTTAACAATTTCTCCCAATCCTTTTCCAATAGATAACGCGGTATCCTTGGTGGAAAAATTCCAATCGGTGACCAGTGTCATACCCGGGAAAAGGTTGGATGAAAAATCTTCAAAAACACCTTCTTCCATGTAAACATTATAATCTGTATTATCTTCAAGTTCCTTGGAAAGTTCTAAGATTACCTGGTTGTTGATAACAATAGCATCAGTAGATACATCAAAAATATCAACAGGGAGATGATCTTCTGTAGAATACAAAATAATTTTTCCCTTTCCTGCCTTCACCTTTTCGTCAAAATTAATTACCAGGTAAGTGTTCAAATCAACTCCTTTGCCATTGTCCGGTGGCACTAAAACAGAAATAGCAGGGGAAACATCATCTAGCTTATTAGAATCACTTTTCGTGGTAAAATTCCATTCATCCTGGGTAGTAATACCCTTGAATGAAGTGGCTGATGTATCTTGTAATGCACCAGGCTCCACGTAAACATGATAATCTTTACCTGCTTGCAAAGAATCTGACAATATTAAAATCACCTGTTTTTTATTAATCAAAATCCCAGTAGATCCCTCAAAAGTTTCAATCATTTTATTATCTGCGGTTGAATATAAAATGATTTGCCCACTACCCAACTGAATTTCCTTGTTAAAATTCATGACCAGGTTTTCTTTCAAATCAACATCCAGTGCATTATCCGAGGGATACAGGGACACTATTTCAAGTGAATTACCGGGGTTTGTAGTTACCGTAGTAAATTTCCAGCCACTGGAATTAGGAATACCCGGGTAACTATTAGCAGCAATATCCAAAAAAGCTCCTGGTTCAACAATTACATAATATTCTGTGCCGGACTGAAGGTTTGTTGAGGGATTAATTATCACCCGGTTGTATTGAAATTGCACGTCATTTTCCACGTCAAAAATTTCTACGGGAATACCGGTACTTGAATATAAAATCACATGACCTGAACCAGGATATACGGGCTCGTCGAATGTCAATACCAGGTCGGTTCCCAATTTGACATCCTGCATGTTATTGGAAGGAAAAAGAGAATCTATCCCGGGTGCAATTTCATCTATAAATTTTCCACCAATAATTCCCGTACCTAAATTATACCCTTTCCAGGTTTCTGCCGGATCAGAATTCTGGTTAACGTTAAAAATATTCTTATCAGAAGACCACCCCATGATGGTTCGAGGTTCATCACTATACGGATTATTATCATTATCCACCACCCTTACATCAAGAAGAAAAGAGGTTGATTCAATCATTTCAAGAGGATCACCATTTTCATCA
>CAZOSQ010000555.1:0-2046 GCA_964582245.1 uncultured Bacteroidales bacterium
CCCAGCTTACCAGTACGCCATTGACTTGGATCCGGAAATCATAATGTTTCCTCCTGGCATGATGTTGTTGAATGACAAATCGATTTTTTATTTTTTCGGGATAAATTTTCCCGGAAGGTTCTGGTGTCTGCTTAAAATTTCTCTTTTCTTGGTAAGTTTGCAATTTATCCATAAAAATTCCTGGTTAAATAAGCTGGAGTAAAATCAACTGGTTGTTTGCAAACTCTTTTTCAGTTGCTCCATTAGATCTTCTACAGCGGTTGCTTCTGGTTGCTCGTGGGCAATTGAAACCTCTTGATTTTTAGCTTTGGCTTCTATTATTTCCTTTAGTTTTTCTTGGTATGTATCTTTATATTCTCCAGGATCAAAGGCAGAACTCATCTGCTCGATAATTTTCAGGGCCAGGTCTAATTCTTTTTCAGCAGGTTTTTCTGCCGGCAGTTTTAAATTACCGGGATCTCGTAATTCATCGTGAAACCTCATTTGATTCAAAAAGATAACATCTTCATCAGCCATTAACAAGGCTAAATGTTCCTTGTTACGCATAACAAATTTGGCTACTCCTGCCATTCCTGATCTCAACATGGCCTCTTTTAACAAGTTGTAAGTTTTTCCTGCCCCTTTACCTGGTTCGATCAAGTAGGGCTTTTCAAAATATCTTGGACTAATTTCCTCCACCTTAACAAAATTGACTATTTCGATTGTATTAGTTTTTTCCGAACTTGCTTTTTCAAAATCTTCATCCTTTAGCACCACGTAATATTCATCTTCCAACTTATATCCTTTAACTATTTGGTTCCATGGCACTTCTTCGCCATCATTTTTACACACCCTCATATACTTAATAGGACATTGGTCTTTTTCTCTCAACATATCAAAATTTAACCCTTGACTTGATACTCCACTGTATAATTTCACGGGAATATAAACCAAACCAAAACTGATTCCTCCTGACCATATTGCTCTCATATATAGTTAATTTTTGTAGAGACTATTCCACGTCTTTAAACTATTATCCCTATAATAATTGCTATCACAAAAAGAAGTAACAATATCCAAAAAAAAGCAGAGACTGTAGCAGAAGTACTATCTACATCAGTTTGAACGGCTTCTGTTTCCTGTTCGCTTCTCACGGGGGCTGCTGCCGCTAACAAAATGGCAAACAATAATATTACAAAGATAAGTGGCATCCAGGCTATATCTCTAAAAATTGGTCCAAACGGGGGGATCCAAACCTCAGCCGCAAACCCTGCCAAAATTAATATCAAAAGGAATGTCCAAAAACTTCCCCAAGGTCCAGTATTTTTTAAAACAAAATAAAAAACTAGTGCTACAAGTATTGCTACTACTATAGGTATTACTATTCCCCAAAATCCCATAAATTTTATTTTTTATTCAACATGAATTTTACTTTTACTAGCCCATTCCTTGGCTTGCAATATCTCCTCATAGTTGAAATACTTCACGTCAGCGGGAGTCAATAAATTGACAATTTCTGTCGTGGTATTTTTCCATTCTTTATCTCCCACTACCGCAATTCTTTCAAAATCATTAAAATGTTTGACACTCGTCTTAACATCCTTATAAAGAGCCTTGGCTGATATGCCATCCATTTTTTCTAACTCAAGATACAAGGAAACTTTACCGTATTCTTTCACAATTTTATCAATCAGAGGATTAATTTTATCATAATCCTCTTTCCTTAAATATGTTCCGGCACGAATTGCCAACAAGTTATACTTGGTTTCATCTAATATTTTTAACATAGGAATTCCTCCTTATTTTTCCCTTTAATGAAAAACAAAGAGTGTACCAACTTCTTACTTTTTTTTGTGTAGAATTGATTAAATCGGGATCATTTTCAGGTAGCAAAGATATTTTTCTCTTTCGCTAGCGCTTCATAAGAGTAAAGCCGGGCGACCATTTACTATTTTCCTCCAGGCTTTGCCCCGCTGAAGCTTCGGCGAAAGCGCAGTGAAACAGTCATTGATTGATTTTAAACCGGGACAACAAAAAGCCACGATTAAAACAAGTGGCACAATTTCA
>CAZOSQ010000556.1:0-2036 GCA_964582245.1 uncultured Bacteroidales bacterium
AGCTCTTTTTTGTCGCTAATTTAAAAATTTCCATTAAATTAGTGGTAGAACCAATGATATTCAATCCACAATTTAATGAAAGCAGATTAGATGTATTGAAACTATTTTGTATTATAATGATGCTATTTCCTATATGTAAAATACTATATTGAAAATGTGTTGATTATGATTATTCAAAATCAAGTTGGATAAGTGATTGAAATATATTTTTACATATAAATGAGACCATTGATTAAGGTGAAAACAAATGAAGTCTGACCAGAAGCTTGTTAGCGATCTTTTCTATAAAATAATAATTAGAGGTGAATAAATTACCGGGGCGGATCATGTGAACAGTTACCTTCGTTAACCCTTCAGTATTCACTGAGTTGTATGATCTTGAGAAGGATACGAGTTTGATTTAAAAGTTGTGGCACTTATTTTCGGGTATTCATGATCTATCCAATTTCTTTTCTAACAAGACTTTATCATTGGAATTCAATTGGACCTTATATAATATTAATTCTTCATATTGAACCGGAGAAAAAATTAGTATAAAAAAAGGTACCCATGAAGAGGACAACTTTTATATGTGATAATAAAAAATCTTCTTTAATAATCGAAACTGGTTTAGTAACTACCTGTCATTATTTTAAAATTTTGATAAAATAAAGACCGGCTTTCATATCACCCGTGTACTAACTTCATCCAGTTCGTTCATGATTATTTCTTTTACCAGTGCAGATTTGTGTTGTGTATACCTTAAGGGATGAGATAAAATTAAGATCTTTTCTTCCTGTTATTCTTACAGTGAATTTTATTTGCTATTTCTTACCGTATTACACCTTTTTCTTATGAAATTTTGCGACAAAATCAATGAACTATGATGCTGGAATCTTATCATTCTTGAAACAATAAATGATCGAAAATCTTATTTTTTTAATTGACAAATGTTTATCTGTTAGGTATATAATGGTTATCTGAGTGTAAAAAGTGTTTGTATTTTTAATTAGTAAAGGGTAAAATTTTAATATCTTTACGGGAGAAATTAATATCAACATTTAAATCATTTGGAGCGATTTTTATGATAAAAAAAATAATTATAGTCTTTTTTCTGTTGCTGTTATTATCTTATGAAATGTATTGCCAGTTTATGAAAAAGGATTCATTGAATATCTTTTTAGATGGAAAAAAATCTGTTACATATCCTTTGGTCATTGATCCAGGTTTTGAAATGACAGGAGTGGTGGTAAGGATCAATTCTTTGGATAGTTTTGAAGATTCATTTATAGTACATGAAAAGGATACTTTTTATTTAACACGAGATGAGCATGCTGATAGTTCATGGTTATATTTTTCCAGCAACTTAGTTGTATTTCCTCAAAAAACAGATCAATTTTTATTTTTTCCCGGAAATAAAATTGACCAGTTATCTCATGTTGTTTTTTTCTTTTTAAATGCCTCTCCCGGAGAGCCCATAAAACAAGGGCAAAAAAAAAAGGCTGTTTTGGATGGTTGTTCAAACCCCGTGATGATTGATCAAGAGGATTGGAGAAAAGGGCTACCGGCTCCTTCTTATTCAAGGATTGAACACCAAGTTAACCACCTAATTATCCATCATTCTGCCGGGTCTAATACAGATACCAATTATACAAACGTGGTAAGAAACATTTATTTATACCACACCCAAGTAAATGGATGGTCGGATATAGGATATAATTATCTTGTAGCTCAAGATGGTACAATCTACGAAGGACGAGATCCTGGTATTTATGAACAGGACAATGTAATGGGAGCTCACTTTTGTGGTTCTAATAGTGGAACTATGGGAATATGTTTATTGGGCACATATACAAACCATGAACCTTCTTATTCAGCTATTTCTTCTTTATTGCAAATATTGAATTGGAAATTAAAAAAAGAAAATATAGATCCAGTTAGCTATTTAAATCATCCTTTAAATTCTGATCTATATGTAATTTCTGGCCATAGGGACGGATGTGCTACCCAATGTCCGGGAGAGAAATTATATTTAAAGTTACCAACCCTAAGAAATG
>CAZOSQ010000557.1:0-2020 GCA_964582245.1 uncultured Bacteroidales bacterium
CCACGGATGTGGACACTTGGAATTACCATTTCATTTTGAGTTTAAAAGACATTGATGGACTTGGCGATAAAATTGGATTAAGTATCAAAATAATGGACAGGCCCTAGTTAACCTGTTGTTCAAGAACATACCAGTGAAATTTTAGTTAATACCAATGAAAAATCCGTGCTTAAATATTCCCGGTTTTTATCTATCGTTCCAGGTATTTAAAAAAAAAACTTTTTTTTATAAATCTTTTCGAAGTAAAGCAGAAGCCAAGACACTGTTTTCGGGCATTTCTTTTGAATCTTCTACCACGAATACTTCACCACCATAAATCAAGGTATTGATAGCGGCTTTGTTCAACAATTTTTCATCCTTGCTTTCATAATGTTCGTGAAGTTCAAGTTTTTCTTCAGTAATATTATATTTTCCCCAAACATCCTTTTTTGAATTAACCAGGAACAAAGCATCAATTTCCTTGTAATAACTAGCTTGAACAACCTCTTTTAAATCACTTGATGCTTTACTGGTTCCAGCCAGTTTTTGATACCGTTTAAAAGCTTTCTGCTGTTTTATAGATAAACTTCCTTGTGCCACTTCGTAAGCTTCCTGGTGTAATTGTAGCAAGTTTATTCCTCCAGGATTAACCTGCAAGTCCGATTCTACCAAACCAGGATACTTGGTGACTTTCCTATAAATGGATACCTCGTAATCAATACCAGCTAAAACCATGGGGAATTCCCTTACATCAAGGATATCCATAAGTTTATTATCCACTTTTTCAAAAAATCTCCAAACCCTTTGTTTTTCTTGATCTTTCAACTGCCCTTGCCCGTGGTACATGGGTGAACCTCCGGCATTTCCTGAATGATATTGTAAAGATTCTTCTGGATTATCCCATTTTAAGGCTTCATCCATTGAAACAGGCACTACATCATCAATTTTTAACTCGGTGATGGTAAACCGGGAACACAAGTACAACTTAATTCTAGCTTTTGTAAGAGATAGCAAGAAAAATTGACCATTCTTGTTAAACAAAGGAACAAGAGGTTTAATATAAAAATTGCTGCCTACGTAGTAAAAAGGGTCTGTTTTTAAAGGTAAAGTAAATCTCTTGAAAAAGTTTTTCCCAATAAATAACACAAGTGCGTCAGATTGAAACCTCCAGAACCCTAGGTCTTCAAGCAATTCATATGCTGGTTTTAATATACTCTTAATTTCTTTCGCCGGGATATTTTTTCCTTCTAAATCTTTTTCCAATTCATTTAAAAGTGATTTCAACTGAACTCCATCTTTACCCTCAAGCACATCTTTTCCATAACGATGGGTTGGGATATAAACCGAAATTAAATTCTCTTCTTGCTTGGTTAATAATTTATCAAACTCTTCCCTTATCATTAAATCCATATACATCTCAAGGTATTTTAATTAATAATTCTAAAAAAAATAAAAACAATGTTATTTTAAAAATGATAAAATATCACTGCTTTTCACGATCAACAAATTTGAAAAACCTGCTTGTTTGTTCATCACTAATAGTGTCTTGATATAAGAACGCAAGATTTTTCTTATCAAAAGTCTCAAAAAAATCATCCCAAGATACATCTTTCAATCTCGGATCATCGTATCCCTCAAAATTAATCCTCAATAATCCAATACCCCCTGGATCATTATTCCCAGTTCCTTCTACAATAGCAGGCTTCCCTTTCCTTTGTTCTGCCCACTCTTTTATTTCATCATGGTTAATAGTTGATTTTGATTCTGACATATGATCAATTTTTTGTTAGTTTTTCCATTCATTTTATTGTTAAAATTCAAATACTGTTCCATCTTGACAAGATTTTTCTTTAACGTTGGCTGGCTTTTATAACTTTTTAAAAATTTAAAAAAATGGTCAAGTATTTCCAAGGAAAAACTATTGGTAAATCATTGATATAAAACATGTATTTATTTAATTCATCATTCTTATCTTATCTATAAGATCCGTTTGAAACGAAAAAAAGAATGGCGTAAAGGATTCAACACTAAGTAGAAAGAA
>CAZOSQ010000558.1:0-2003 GCA_964582245.1 uncultured Bacteroidales bacterium
AACCACAACTATAAGACCTGATATAAACATCTTGTTGTTTTCATTAACTTCTTTTACCTGGTTCAATACATCTGCTTTTCCCATAATATGCAAAGTGTCGTTTAATGCCCCGGCAGCATAAACATATCTTACAAATGAAAAATTAACGGTAGATGCTACTGCAGAATGGTCCTGAAGGAAGTCGTTATGATCAAAAATACTGTCTGAAGATGTATATTGTTCTATTTTAAAATACCCTGTATACGGGGGGGAGGTAGTGTTAATCTGGGCATAGTAATCGAATTTCTGATTTGGAAACACCTTTTTAGGGTAACCAAATATATTGGTATATTCTATCTCTGAACTATCGGAAATAAAGACGCCTGTATGCAAAACGTTGTCGGTTTCATCATATTCCTTGTATTCATTCTTCCCATCGCATTTCATGATAATATAATACTGTCCCTGTGTAAGGGGTTGCCGGATATTAAAGTAATTGTTTTGTTTTTTGATCGTATCACCCATATTAATGTTGAAGGTGGGTTGGGAATAATCTAAATAAAGATCTTCCTTATCAAAAATCGAATCCGATGATAAGTAATAATGAATAGAAACATCATTAGCTGAACCAATACTGCCCGATGCTGCCACTTCAAGCTCCAGTTTTATGGTTTCTTTAATATTAAAGGTATCTATCGTGTTGATTGTTTTAAAAGAAATCGCTTTAAAGTTTACCGAATCGTTTTGGTCATCGATATAGATTTTCTTTATTTGATAGTTATTATCTTCATGGGTTTCTTTAGACAAATTTTTGTAATCCGTGTAAGCGATAAGGTAAACCTCTCCAACCAGTCCTTTAAAATCAATACTAAAATTATAATCGGCCGTTTTATTGCTTGAAATGTAATAGCCCTTGTCCTCCTCCCTGTAATCGAAAGCATCAATTATGGAATCTTTCGATACAAAAAGGTGTGCATGAACATTGGCACCCGAAGATTTTGTACCGATGTTTTCCACTACCACGGAAATGTCTTCTTTATAAAGGGTTGTAACGGTATCTTCTACGGAAAAAGATTTGATTGTTAAATCTTGTGAAAAAGTCACGATGGAAATAAAAGAAAGAATTAAAAAAAAGATGTTTTTCATAGTAATTTAGTTACATAATTTAAGCATCAAAGATAAATAATATTTTTTAGGATTAACCAATATAATTTTTCTTGATCTTAAGTCCATTGTTTTTGATGGTGGCATAAAAGCTAAATAGTTCTCCACTGTGAATTTCTATTTTTAAATCCTTTATCTCCGAAGGTTCCAAGTCTAAATTAGCCGAATACCTGATGGGGATATAGATAAAATTATCTGTTTCATCTGATTCCTTGACAGAGTTTTTCATATCGACATTCAAGAGAATATAATATTCACCCGGTGTGATTGGAAAATCAGGTATTATATAATTTATTGAGCGATCAAAAACTTCCCCTGCTTTGAATTTTACCTGGTTTTCAAGGCTTAAACCAATATCTCCCCCATCAAGAATGGTATCTTTTGAGAAATAAATATCATGGTAAACATTATATTCAATATCCTTGTTGCCGATATTCTATCGAGTATGATATCCCAAAAGCTTGTGAAACATTCAGTTCATCCTGTCCCGACAACAATTCCAGGTTTTTGGCCACCAGGTTGGCAGGGTCGGCAATAAATATCTTTTTCACCATGAAATTATTTTGTTCATTGGTTTCCACTATATTCTTCGTGTAGTCAGTGTATACAATAATATAATAGTTGCCACTTAATCCCGAAAAATTTTGTTCTACCAATGCATTCGAAAACTCCCCGCGTTTAAAACCCCAAGGTTCATTGACTGACTGTAATCCAATGCATCTACTATGGAATCCTTGGAAAGAAAGAAATGGAGATCAAAAAATTTTCCTGTCGATACGGTTCCCTGGTTTTCTATTTTAATGTATATTTTTTTATTGATACCGGAAATGACTGTATCCGCGCTAATTGAAGTGATTACC
>CAZOSQ010000559.1:0-2002 GCA_964582245.1 uncultured Bacteroidales bacterium
CTGTAGAAAAGTAAGTTTATTAACAAAAAAAAAAGAATAGGATGAAAACGAATTTTACAACATTTTTAGCAGTTGCTGCTCTGGTGTTCTTCTCATTAAGCCTAACCGGCCAGAACCAAATTAGCGGAGTTATTAATTATCACAACAATCCCGACAAGCCTATCGAGGATGTGAATGTTTCCCTTTACAATGATGTAAACACACTGGTTGCATCAACCACTACAAATGCCGACGGTGAATATCTTTTTGCCGGTCTTGCCAACGGAACTTATACAGTAGTCCCTTCAGCCGATTTTGAAATAGCAGGCGACGGCATCCAGGATGCATTTATGGTACTTATGCACATACTGGGTTATAATAGCCTGACAGGAATGCAGTTTATGGCCGGGGATGTGAATGAAGATGAAACAATCAACATGACCGATTATATCATGATACTTATTGGCTGGCTTACTGGTGGCAATCCTCCTCCGGGAGAAGCCTGGGAGTTTGAGTCACTCACCGTTAATATGGCCAAGGCAAAAGATACGGTTTTTAGCAGCGGTGGTACCAGCGATGTGGATGTTGATGGTTCCTGGACACCTGGTGTAAAACCCGGACAGTCTGTTGAAGCCTACTTTACCGAAAGCATAGAAATGGATGCGGAAACAGAGATTGCAATCCCCCTGAATGTAAATACAGATATTCCGGTAGCAGGTTTGAATCTTGTTATGGAATTCCCCGCCGAATACATGCAAATTTCTTCAGTCAGTTCATCCATGGGTGATGTTAATTATAATGTACAGGGAAATGTCCTTAGAATTACCTGGATGGATGTAGAAAACAAAAACAACTATGATCCGCAAATCACCATCAATGCAAATACATCTTCCTGGTTCGTGGGTGACCAGAAAATTTCAGTTGAAATTATGGAACAAAGCCATATGATAGATCCCAAAGGCAGTCTGATCGATAATGTGGAGATTGAAATGCCCGAATTTACTGCAGTTAGCAATTCCTTTTCCATGGGTGATATGTATCCCAACCCAACCAACGGACAGCTCAACATAGATTATGAAATGGAAGAAGCTGGAAGTGTTAAACTTGAAATTTACGGTATGAACGGGCAACTGATTACAACCCACGCTGTAAATAACCAGTTCCCCGGTATTTATAAAGAAACAATTGATGTAAGATCACTCGGCCTGACACCTGGTATTTACAGTGTCAGAATTGCCCTGGATGGCGCACAAATCATTACCACCAAAAAGCTTCTTGTAACAAAGTAACAGTAAATTTCGTTTTCCTTCTTTGAAGAGGGTGCGGGCAATTAACCCGTGTCCTCTTTTTTTTTAATAAATTCTTGATAAAATAATTATAAAAATTATTTGTTATAAGCGGTATATTTCGCATATTAGTCAGGTGAAAACCAGGAGCTGAGTAAATGCTGATGTTCAGGAAAATGAGTGGTTTAAGAGTGGTTTTTTGTTACATATTTTGTCTGCTTGTATTCTTGACAGGTGGTATTCCTGACGTCCTATCCCAAGATGAACCGGAAAATTCTCCTGAATTTTTCTATGAAAAGGCAGATTCGCTGTTCGAATCTTCAAATTATAAAGAATCTATCACCTATTTTAAACTAGCATCTGAAAGATTTTTTCAAGAAAACGATACCTCTGGCTATCTTGATTCAAGAATAAACGTCGCCAATTTGTATAGAGTCCTCGGAAATTTTAACGATGCAGCTACCTTATTAGACTCCATATTGCGTAATTATAGTTTTTTCTTAAACCAACAAAAATCTCTAGAGGCAGATTTTTATCATGTTTTAGGTACATCATTTTTTAATCAGGGTAAATTAGACAGTGCCATTCACTTATTGCAGAAATCTATAAATTCAAGAATTAGTAGTGATAGTATAGATTATATTGCATTGGCGTTAACATATAATAATATAGGTACAAATTACCTTTACCTGGGAGATAATCCCAGAGCTCTGTCATTCTATGAGCGGGCTTTAGAA
>CAZOSQ010000560.1:0-1999 GCA_964582245.1 uncultured Bacteroidales bacterium
CCGCTTTGAAACGCGTGCCACCTCTTTAACTCCGGCGCTGCTCAAAGGTGTTCGGTGCAGCAAAATGTTAGATGGTTTTCATTGTAAAAACATTATCTTTTTTGTTTTTATTGAAGTACCATCTGAAATGACAATAAAATAAATCCCACTTGTTACTTTATTACCTCTATTATTTACACCTTGCCAAGCAAATGAATATGTACCAGGAGATATTTTGTCATTGTTATTTAAATTATATACTTCTTGTCCTAATAAATTGGTTATTTTGATTGAAATTATTGATGGTTTTTGTAGTATATACTTAATTACAATAGTAGAATTAAATGGGTTGGGGTAAGCCGTTATTAAAAAATCAGAAGATACTATTTCTTTATTTTTTTCTATGCTATTCTTATTTGTAAGAGTATCACCAAATAAAATATTATTAACGTAACAACCTTTAAGAATATCTGTGCCGCCACCTTCATTAATCCTTCGATATAATCCAATATTTTCTATTAACCTAACAATCGTAGCTGTTAAATAATCCCAATAATAAAGGACATTTCTTTTTTCATTTTCATCAAACCAAATATCTTCAATAAACCAATAACACAAATCATTTTCATTTTTTGAAAAAGGACTATCACTATAAAAAGTATCATTTTTACAGACATTTAATTTTAACCATTTTTGTTCATGGTCATAAATCCATTCATATACAAAAGATGAAGTATCAATTCTCTTATAATGATTGCTAATTGAACCATCATATTCATTTACAATATTAATTTTTTTATATATTTTTTCGTCTATCAAAGTATCTGACATTACTCTTACTGTTCTATATCCAATAAAAAAATAGGGATTATAGCATTCATAAACCCAAACATCTCTATCATTTAATGGATACATTTTTTTCCAGTCAAAGTTTGTACTATCAATTTTAGTTTGACAAAAAGAAAAAGATATTTGAGCTGTAATTCCTATGAAAATAAAGATGATATATTTAATTATTTTTCTCATATCTCCTACTTTTTAGTTTGAACTTTTATATACATCTAACGACCAAGGTGAGCCACTGAAAGCCAAAATCGGAAATCTATCCATTTTTAAAACTCCCCAAAAATGTCTAAAAACTTGAAAATCATCGAACAGCTCTTTCAGTTGGGCTCCACCTGAATGTTAGGCTCTTTTTATGCATATTTTTCAAATAGTTCACTCTATTGTTTTATTTCCTAATGCATCTATAATTCTTATGTCGTTTCTAATATCAATATAAGTAGTTTCATCAATAATTGGAGCACCTGATATTATGAAAGAATTTTCTTCATTGTTTACTGAAATATCTTCTATTCTAGGAACATTAGGTGCTGCATATGAAGAATAAACAGTTGTAAATGAACCCATATATATTTTTTTATCATTGGCTATTAATACAAATGGATAGCCCAAAACGGATGAAAAGACTCTTGATGAATCTTTATCTAAATAGTATGATAAATTCTTTTCTAAAATTACTTTATGATTTTTTATTTCATAACTAATTATGTCATCATATTGGAAAATTGGATTATTTTTTAATTTAAGTTTTAATAAGTTTTCTTCTTCTACAATATTTGTTGTCAATGTATCATTTTCTAATAAATATATGGAAAATTTATCATCAAATTCTGAAGAGTCATCGCATGAAAATAATATTAGTACAGTCACAATAAATATAAATAAAAAATACTTTTTCATAATCATCTCCAACTTATTCCTTTGGTGTTGTTTCTGTCTGTTTATTAGTCACTTATATCTTCATATGAAATTAAAATTATTGTTATAAAAAAAATTGAAACCAATATTGTTTTTCTTATTTCCATTCTAACTCCTTCTACAGCCTAACGCCCATGCTCACCGACACCGGTGGCGAATGAAATTCGCCAAAAGTCTTCCGCCCACCACTTTGAAACGCGTGCCACCTCTATAGCTCCGGAGCCGCTCAAAGGTGTTCGTGTGCAGACGAATGTTAGGC
>CAZOSQ010000561.1:0-1994 GCA_964582245.1 uncultured Bacteroidales bacterium
GTGCAACGGGAGGGTTCATGCAAATACCTGAATCAGAAATTACATTGTCTGATGGAGTATTGACACAGAATGAAGGATGGGGTGAAAATTCAAACCTATAGTTTGATCCCGATAAATCCACCTGACTATGTAGAAATCTATCATGAAACACACAGGGGCCGCTTTGCTTTTGCTGCCCATGTAACCAGGAATTTTCTCAGGGAAATACCAGATTTGAAATTGTCTGCTGACTTTTCACATTGGTGCTGCGTTGCTGAATCGGAACTTGACAACCAACAAGAATCATTAAACATGGCCATAGAAAGATCGTTTCATATACATGCCAGGGTGGGTTATCCAGGTGGTCCACAAGTGCTTGATCCCCGGTTACCCGAGTGGGGAAAAATAACAAGCAAATTCGTGGGGTGGTGGAAAAAAATTATTAAAGAACGCGAAAAACACGGGCTTGAAGAAATATCCGTTACATCAGAATTTGGCCCGTTTCCTTACATGCAAAGAGCGCCCTTTACACTTACTCCTTTATCAAATCAGTGGGAAATTAATGTCTACATGAAAGACTTATTAATGAACGAGTTTCAATTTTAATATTTTAAACTATAGTTTTTTCTTCATGTTCTATTAATATTACATTAATTTTCACCATTATGACAAAACGAATGGAGCCCGACAAGTGGGATTATAGCCTTGTTGGAAAACAAAGTAAAGTAGCGGAAGAAAAGGGGCTTGCTGAAGCGACCTGGTATACTTCCCCGGTACCCAGGGAAAAAATAAAAGAATTACTAATCCGTAAAGATGGGCCTGCGATAAGGGATACCATCATTTGGTTTTCTTTGATATTTGGGTCAGGCTACCTCGTGATTTTTTTCTGGGGAACATGGTGGTTCATTCTTCCTTATATTGTTTACAGCGTGCTATATGCTTCCACATCAGATTCCCGGTGGCATGAATCAAGTCATGGAACCGCGTTTAAAACTCCCTGGATGAATAATCTCCTCTACGAGATATCTTCGTTTATGATTTTCAGGCAATCAACTGTCTGGAGGTGGAGCCATACCCGCCACCATAGCGATACAATTATCAGGGGGCGAGATCCGGAAATAGCAAGCCCGAGACCTGTTAATTTAAAAGCATTGGTACTTGGCCTGTTCGCGATGAAAAGTGTACCTGCCGAACTACGCAAAATGTTGACACATGCCAGTGGGAGGATTGATAAGGAGGTAGCCACTTACCTGCCAAAGGCTGAATACACAAAAGTTATCTGGAAGGCAAGGTTATATTTGTCTATTTTTTTATCGGTAATAGTATTAGCATTTGCCATGCAAAGTGTATTGCCCTTGCTTTTTATTGGATTACCCGCTTTATTTGGTTCGTGGTTGGCGCCAATCTATGGTTTTACGCAACACGCCGGACTTGCCGAAAATGTCCTTGATCATCGCTTAAATTGCCGGACAGTTTATATGAATAGAATTCACAGGTTTTTATACTGGAATATGAATTACCATCTTGAACATCATATGTTCCCCCTGGTGCCTTATCATAGCTTACCGAAACTACACGAATTAATAAAGGATGATTGTCCCAGGCCCTACAAGGGAATCATCGATGCATACCGCGAAATAATCCCTACATTAATAAAGCAATCCAAAGATCCGGAGTATTATGTTAAAAGGAAAATACCTACACCTTCGATTCATAAACAAGACAATTCACTTAAACGGTTTGCAGGACATACAGAAACTCCTGATGAAAATGGATTTCTGGAAGTATGCCCTGATACCGAAATATTGACTGAAGATGTTGCGCGTTTTGATTACAAGGGAAAAACGTACGCGTTATACTGTACAGCAGATAAGTAGCTTTACGCTACAGATGGTAGTTGCACACATGGGAAAACACATTTGGCTGGGGGTTTTGTAATCGGAAACCAAATTTAGTGCCCGAAACATAATGGTCGTTTGAACCTGATTGATTGATCGGTCGCACGACCTCTTGTT
>CAZOSQ010000562.1:0-1992 GCA_964582245.1 uncultured Bacteroidales bacterium
CGCGGACGGGAAGGTTCACTTTAGCTATAAGGACAACCGGACGGGACTTTACAAGCCCATGAAACTCGATGCCGATGAGTTTACCAGGAGGTTCCTGTTGCACGTGCTGCCCGAAAGGTTCCCCAAAGTCAGGTATTATGGTATTTTTACAAACCGCTGCCGAAAAGAAAACATCAAGAAAGCCCGTGAGTCCCTTGAACAACAAAAGGAGATTCAATACCGGGAAGCCCTTGAAGATGGGGGCACGGCCTGGAAAAAACAGGATACGGCCTGGGACGAGATCAAAACCTTGATGCTTGCCATTAAGCAACCCAACTGCCCGGAATGCAAGAAGGGGCGCATGAGGTTTAGCGGGATGGCAAAACACCCTTACCTTGAGCCGGGATAATGGCAAGCTTGTAAAAACGTTCTTTGACATATTGTAACCCGGGACAGGAAATCTATGATTTCCTGGATGGAAAAATTATGTTTTGTAGATACCTTAATTTTCAGAAATCACGGGACGCATAGGGGCAAAAAACATAATAAGGTGGAAAATAGGGGCGGAATGATCATTTTTTCCAGGCCGGGAAGGATCAAAACCCCTTGTGTCACAGCACTGATTTGCCGGGGCTTAGCCCAACAAGATTTAAAACACAAATGCGTGGGTTTTCCTGTTTTTTAGTCTTAAACATGGGTAGTGGGTTTTCTAACTCTCTGCCCTTTTTTTGGCTCAACTGTGCCTTAAATCCTATATTGTTAGCATGCGTTAATTATTTCTATTTATCAGATTTACAATCACTTTTACCATGGTGTCTTTCTCATCAGGTCTACTCACGGCAATCATTAAAGTCAATGCAACCAATGTGTTATCTGCGATTCTCTTGTTTCCGATGCTGTCATACAATATTCCGTTTTTTTCTAAGAAGTAAATAAATAGAAATGCTGCAATCCGCTTATTCCCATCAGAAAACGAATGATTCTTAGTTATAAAGTACAGTAAATTTGCAGCTTTCTCCTCTATACTTGGATACAAATCTTCACCACCAAATGTTTGGTAAATTGTTGATATTGAGCTTTTAAATGACTCATCTTTTTCATGTCCAAATAAATCACTATTTCCATGAGCCTTTTTCGCTGTAATTATTTGATTCATAGCTTCCTCATAGGTTAGTCGATATGTTTCTTTTCCTGACGTGTCTTTAATTTCAAGTTTCTGATAATCATATTGGTCTAAAATATCTAATGCGTAAGCATAATCTGAAATTATTTTTAATAATCCAATACTCTCGTCATTAGTTAATGTTTTGAACTTCAAAGAATTTCCAAGTATTTTAACTGAATTTTGTAGTTCTTTCAATTGATTATTTTGTTGAATTAATCGCTTTTTATCAATTACGAAACCCGTTAATAAATACTCCTTAATTATCCTACTTGCCCAAATTCTAAATTGTATTCCTCGTTTTGAATTTACTCGATAACCAACAGAAATAATTGCATCAAGATTGTATATCTTAATTTTTCGTTGTACTTGTCTTTTTCCTTCTTTTTGAACTACCGAGGATTCCTCGGTAGTTGCAAATTCTTCTAATTCACCCGATTGATATATATTTTTGAGATGAAGTCCTATCGTATCAGAGTCCTTATCAAATAACTGAGCCATCTGCTTCTGAGTCAACCAAACTGTCTCATTTTCAAACTTTACATCAATCGTAGTTTGACCATCATCTGTTTGGTATATTTTAATATCTGATTCAGTCATAATATTAATTTTCACAAATCTATAAAAATCTCTTCAACATTGTGCTAAATATCATGCGGTTGCAGTTTTTTTTAATGCATGGTAACGTTGGCAGTAAGGCAAGTAAGGGATTGCGGAGATTTATGGTTTCAAACTGCACGAAAGCTGATGCGTGCCACAAACTCTCGAATACCACTGAAACCCTTATTTGCTTTACTGCGTGTTGAACTAAACCTCCCTTTCGGGAGGTAGCTTAAGTACAGTACTTTTAC
>CAZOSQ010000563.1:0-1991 GCA_964582245.1 uncultured Bacteroidales bacterium
AAATAGCTTTACCCACTATAACCCCAGGCATGCCCATTTTATCAAGCTGCCTAATTTCATCTATACTGGAAACTCCCCCACTAGCAATAATATTTAACCCGGGAAACTCTTTAATCAATCTTGAATACAATTGGATAGAAGATCCTTCGAGCATGCCATCCTTGCTTATATCCGTACAGAGAACGTTGATAATTCCTTTTTCCTTGTAGGTCGTTAAAAAGTCATTCAAATTTATATCGGTTACATTGAGCCATCCCCCAATGGCAATTTTTCCATCTTTTACATCAGCACCTAAAATAATTTTAGCTGGTGAATATTCTTGAATCCATTTTTCCAACAACCGGGGTTCTGTAACAGCTACACTTCCAACTGTTACCATGGAGGCCCCGCTTTCAAGAACCAGCTTTACATCATTAGCGGATTTAATGCCTCCTCCAAAATCAATGATTAAATCAGTTCCTTTCGCAATCTGCTCTAGCGTTTTATGATTTACCACATGTTTTGCTTTTGCCCCGTCAAGATCAACGAGATGCAACCTCTTTAAACCATGTCCTTCAAATTGTTTGGCAACTTCTAAAGGATTTTCATTATAAACTTTTTTCTGGTTATAATCGCCTTGGCTCAATCTCACGCACTTTCCATCAATAAGATCTATGGCCGGAATTATTTCTATCATAAAGCAACAAATTTTTCAAGGATTCTAGCCCCGGCAACACCACTTTTTTCCGGGTGAAATTGGGTAGCATAAAAATTATCTTTTTGTAAAGCCGCACTGAAAGGAACAATATATTCTGCCGTGGCTACCGTGTGTGGCCCTGTTCGTGCATAATAACTGTGCACGAAATACATGTATTTATTTTCCATGGAATCATCAAAAAGATCACCTTTTACTTCATGTAAATTATTCCATCCCATGTGCGGAACTTTGATATTGTTTTCTTCCCCTGGCATGGGCGTAAATTTCACAACTTCTTCATCAAATATCCCGATGCAAGGTACGTTCCCTTCCGTGGACGATTTACACATTAATTGTAATCCCAGGCATATTCCCAAAACAGGTTGTTTCAAATCTCTCAGCAAAATATCCAATTTATGCTCCGAAAGATATTTCATGGTGGTACTGGCTTCCCCGACTCCTGGGAAAATTACTTTATCAGCAGATTTAACTTTCCCCGGATCATTGGTTAATACAGGTTGAATTCCCATTCTTTTTAAGGCAAATTCAACAGACATTATATTGCCTGCATTATATTTTAATATGACTATTTCCATGATTAACTAAATACAATGGTTTTATTTTTATAAACCAGGATCTTTCTTTGTAAATGGCTGTAAATTGCCCTGGATAAAACTATTTTCTCCAAGTCCTGGCCCTTTAATATTAATCTCTTTACCGCATCATTGTGTGTGATTCGGGTAACATCTTGTTCAATAATAGGACCTTCATCCAAATCTTCTGTCACGTAATGGCTAGTGGCCCCTATAATTTTCACACCCCGCTCATAAGCAGAATGATAAGGTTTTGCCCCGGGAAAAGCAGGAAGAAATGAATGATGAATATTGATAATCTTATTGGGAAATTCTTCAACAATTTGTTTCGAAAGAATTTGCATGTATCTTCCCAACACTATAAAATCAACATTTTTCTCCTTCAATAATTCGAGTTCCTTTTTCTCCTGCTCATTTTTGTTTTCCTTGGTAATTGGAAAATGATAAAAGGGTATGTTAAAACGTTCTGCAATATTTGACAATGTATCATGATTACCGATAATTAAGGGGATATCTACTTGCCAATTTCCAGATTGATAACGTGAAAGAATATCAAAAAGGCAATGAGACATTTTGGATACAAATACAGCCATTCTAGGCACTTGATCGGAAAAATACAAATTCCACTTCATCTTATATTTAGCAGCTATTTGTGTTCCAAAAAATTCAGCAATTTTATTAGCAGGTATTAGAAAATTATCTAATTCCCATTCAATTCGCAT
>CAZOSQ010000564.1:0-1988 GCA_964582245.1 uncultured Bacteroidales bacterium
AAATCTTGGTTTGCCACTTCATAGTCACGGTGTTGAATATGATGTGTATAAAATAACTGCTCAAAACAGTGGTAATATTTTTGAAAGCACAATTGCACCTACATTGCAAAATGGATATGAAACAGTTGGAGGAGCAACTCAGTCTATTGTTCCAAATAGAAGCTTATGGAGCACTCCTTCAAAAATTGAAACTTTCTTACCATGATAAAAGATATAAATAAAATTCTTGATGATATTTATTCGCTTCCAATACTGGAGTGCTACGAATCAATATTAAAAATAGCTCATCAGATCGAGGCTGATTTAAAAAAAGAAAATGATACCCAAAAGATAGAGTTGGCTAGAAAAGTAATGGAAAAAGTTCATGGTGTACGATATTTGATGTCGTCTAATAAAGCCACAGATAGAGATGATTTTGATAAAAAGCTTAAGGATGTATATCAATCATTAAACAGCTTGATTGGGTCGGAATAATGCTAAAAGTTATCACGGAACCACAATATTTTTATTAAAGAAATCTTTAAATGAAGCAACTTAAATACATATTATCCTTTGTTATTTTAATACTGCAATTTAACATTGCAAATAGTTTTGCCAGTGCCAGTATTTTTGATAATGAGGGATTCTGTGTTAATGAAATTGATATATCGGAAAAAGGCATACAAAATCTTGATTTTTCAGAACCTGATTTCAAAGAAAACCATATACTTGAACCTTCCTTTCATGAAATTGCATCTTGCACAAGTATTTATTTTTGTGGGGTTTATGCTGAGTTGGTAGATAGTTGGAAGCGAGCCTCTGATATATTCCTAAATGGCAGTAAATTGGTTACAGATATCCCAACTTCAAATACCGCTGAAGGTTCTGCATTTAGAAATGAAGAATTGAAAATACTGGACGATCCATTAGAATCTGGCCTTAGCCAAAATTATAAATTTAACATAAAATGAAACAGACCATGTCTGATGTATTCTTGAGACACACACGATCAATGATTATAAAGGCGTGGCAAATTATTATCTTAACCGCATTTTTAAACATATGAAAAACAAGATACCCGTACTTCTGTTTCTCATCATCCAGGTGGCCGCGGCCGGCCTGTTTGGACAACCCTCTCCCCGGAGGGCAGTTACCGTTACTTCCACCTTGTTGCCGCCCTACCCGGTGTACCTGGCAGATTACGTGGAGGCAGGATCGAATAAGTTCACGGCCAATGTGCTGTTCAATGACTTTAACGAGCCGTCCAGGGAAATTTACCTGAAAATAAGGATAGAAAGCAGTTCCCTGAAGTTGGAAACCAAGCCGGAATTTTTCCCGAAATCACCTTTCACGGTTTATCCCGGTATTAACATGGTCATCTCGGGGGATGACCTGTACGAGTATTTCGATTGGGACAACCTGGTGGTTACAGGTGTTACCAAGTCACAACTGGCGGCTTCCGGTAGGCTGCCGGAAGGTTTTTATACCTTTTGCACGGAAGTATGGGACTACCAGTCACGGCAAAAAATTTCCAATACCGATTGCAAGTACGTCAACATCACCCTGGGGGAACCACCCGTCATCCTCCAGCCTGCCTGCGAGGGTATCGTGAAAGGGCAAGACGTGCAGAATATTGTCTTCCAGTGGCAATCGCCCAATACCGATCCTTTAACCACCGAGTACAAGCTTACCTTGTATGAAATACCCGATCTACAGGCAGATCCCAAAACCTCTATCGCCAATGGCGCGGCAAGACAAATATTTCAATCCGAACCCCAGACCCTTACCACCTTTAATTATGATATGTCAGCGCCCTTGCTGGACAAGGGGATGAAATACGCCTTCACCGTGCAGGCAAGCAATACAGAAGGCAAAGACCTGTTTAAGAACGATGGGTTCAGCGAGGTTTGCTGGTTCCATTATGGTTGGCCGGAAGGTGGTACCGTAAACCTTGTTTCACCACCTGGCAAGGAAAGTTTTACCATCAGGCAGACTAAATATTTTGAATG
>CAZOSQ010000565.1:0-1976 GCA_964582245.1 uncultured Bacteroidales bacterium
GGAAATTAACAAGGACACCGCCCAACATAATTAGTAATCGCTGCCAGGCAGGTTTTGATCTGAATTCATAGGGTTTGGGAGGTTGACTCATTTGTTCTTTATCCATGGATTCGTCAATCATACCACTTATTTTAACATATCCTCCAAGCGGCAGCCAACCCATACCATATTCGGTTTCACCTTTTTGAAACTTAAATATTGAAAACAGGGATTGAAGAAAAGATAAAACTTTTCGACACGTGCTTTAAACAATTTTGCAAACAAAAAATGCCCCAGCTCGTGCAAAACAATAAGGATTGATAAACTGAGAATAAATTGGGCTGTTTTTACTAATATTTCCATTCTATATTTTCATTATTTTTATACCTACTTTATCAAATTTCCGGCCAATTTTCGTGCCTGTTTGTCTGTTTGTTGATATACCTCCGCATCAGCGCTTTCCGAGAAATCTACCTGCTCCATCACCTTTTCAGTTATGGCTGCCATATCTAAAAAGCCAAGTTTTTCTTGTAAAAATGCCTCAACCACCACTTCATTGGCTGCATTCATGGCACAGGGAATGTTACCGCCCTTTTTCATAGCTTCAAAAGCGAGCGCAAGGTTATGAAATTTTTTTACATCAGGGCTTTCAAAAGTCAAATTCGGATGATTAAGAAAACTAAAGCGTTTGAAATCTGATGGTAACCGCTCCGGAAAACTCATGGCATACTGTATTGGTAGCCTCATGTCAGGCAGGCCCAACTGTGCCTTTATTGATCCATCCTGAAATTGCACCAGTGAATGCACGATTGACTGTGGATGCACAACAACCTCAATCTGATTTGGTTCGACATCAAAAAGCCAGTGAGCCTCGATTGCCTCGAGTCCTTTATTCATCATTGAGGCGGAATCAATCGTAATTTTTGCACCCATGCACCATGTTGGATGAAGCAAGGCCTGTTTGCTGGTAACATGTAATAACTCATCGTATGAATAGGTGCGAAAAGGACCTCCTGAAGCTGTAAGGAATATTTTTTCAATGGGATTGTTTTCTTCACCTGCAAGACATTGATAAATGGCTGAATGCTCTGAATCAACCGGATGAATCTGGCAATTATTCTGCCGTGCAAGTCGCATTATTAATTCTCCTGCAACAACGAGCGTTTCTTTATTGGCAAGGGCAATATCCTTTCCTGCCTCAATAGCCTTTAACGTTGGGGCCAACCCGGCAAAACCAACCATGGCTGTAAGCACCATATCAATGTCTGCAATTGTTACTACTTCGGCAATAGCTTCACAACCACCATGTACCTCAATTGAATAATGTTGCAGTGCTTCTTTAACTTCATTGTACTTCGATTGATTACCTATCACCACATGTTTTGGAGAGAACATCATGGCCTGTTCAATAAGCAGGTTGGCGTTATTATTTGCTGTTAATACAACTATTTCGAAATGTTCTCTGTGTTTCTCAACAACATCCAATGCTTGTGTACCAATTGATCCGGTTGAACCGAGTATTGCCAGTTTTTTATTCCTCATGAGTTACAACCGTATTTCTAAAAATTTATATAATTTTCGGCATTAAGCGGTTTACCTTTGTACCATAATTCGAAATGAAGATGTGGCCCGGTTGTCAGTTCACCGGAATTTCCAATAATTGCTATGGGTTCACCAGCAACTACCCTGTTTCCGGCTTTTTTAAGAATCTCGGCGTTGTGTTTATATACTGATATTAAATTGTTTTCGTGCTGTATCTGCACAATATGACCGGTTTCCAGCGTCCATGCTGCCATGGTAATGGTACCGTCGAGTACAGCCTTAACCACTTCATTAGGGCCAGCCACAATGTCAGTACCAAAATGGTTTTCTCCATTGCTATATGAGTTGGTTATTATACCATGAACCGGTGCGAAAAAATGCATTTGCGCCAGTCCTGATGATTCTTGGGGATCCAATGACTGATTTACGTTAAACCGCTCGGCTTCTTCAATTTG
>CAZOSQ010000566.1:0-1966 GCA_964582245.1 uncultured Bacteroidales bacterium
AAAAACAACGTCAGAAATAACGTAAGTAAATGTCTCATAGGTTTTTGTTTAAAAAATTAGTAGTTGAATTAGTGGAGCAAAGGTAGATTTTTTTGGGGGGAGGTTCAGGGAAAATAGAAACGAAATCTTACAGTAGATGGTGGACCAATGATCTTTTGCCGGTTAGTGCTTTGAATTAGAAAATTTTAAATGATTAAACATCACATACGCCCCGGTAACGGCGCCGTTGGCGAATCCGCCCCTGCCGGGTCGGACAGGCTTACCACCGCCCAGGGCTTCTGCTGTGCCGCCAATTGCAGCGCTGAGTGCCACCTGTGTACCAAAACTCATATTGTCTCCGTATGTTTGCATAAACGAACCACCCAGCGAAGATACAAAACCTGAGAAAAATCCGTGCTCAAATTTTCCCTCTTGTATAATAGTGGTGCTGGTAATTATTTGATCTATGCACGAATTACAAATCCGTGTAATCTGGGTTCATGCACATTATAAATTTTACCTTTTTTCTTTCGCCATCAAACTCTGCCATTTTACACACCAGCCGCCTTTCACCAGCTCTTTTAAAACTTTCAATTTCCAGATTATCATAAAATTGGAATGAAACGATGTATCCGTTTTTTAACTCACCTACTAAAGTGTCATTTTCCCATGCTATGCTATTTGAAGGTAGTTCTACAGTATAAATTCTATTTAGCATAATTGGTTTTTTGGCTCTCAATCTGGCGTCGAGCTTAACAATGAGACTATCCAAATCTTTAACACCACCAAAACTTCCTGACTTTTTGAAGCTCTCCCTACAGTCGTTGTATGAAATAAGTAAATCCTTTTTTCCCCATAATAAATCAAATGGGTTAAAATCCTCATCCAAAGATAAATCATTTACACTATTATAAAACAAGTCCAATGATTTGTATTCGTCAATGAAAATTGTGTCCTTAAGCGTATATTCATAATTCATTTTTCCATCAATGCCTGCACTGAGCATGAGAACGCCTTCCCACCTGGATGATGCTTTATTAAACAAAGGAATAAGGTTTATCCGATCTAAATCCGTGGAAAATGGGTCTACTAATTTGTGAATACTAATAATGTCAACTGGCCTATCGTGAATAAAATAATACAAATCACTCATTGAATACATGCAAGTACCATTTTTGAGAAAATAACTAAAAGGTAAATCGTATATGCCAGATTGTTGATTTGTTTTTAATACAGAAATATGGTTAGTGAAATTACTCCTTGCATTGTGGAGAAAACCAAAACTAAATGATAGACAAACCAGAATAATACAGAGTATTGAATACTTTTTTATATTAGTTCTCATAGCCAACATATCTTAAAATAAAATGTGCATTATCTTCACCTTCAACACTAAAAAAGGCATCATTATTGAAAAACCCAAATTTATCAGAACCAGTAGATCCTTCAAATTCACCACCAAATATTACATTGAGGCCATTAAAATCACTCTTACTTATCGAGTTGTAAAGTGGGATTGAGATATTTACTCTGACAGTTTTATCACCAAACACTATTCCTGCATTTTCAACTACAATGCCACCACTTTTCAAAACGTCACCACATGTCAGATTTGTAAATATTCTAGTTAAAGGAATTTCTCCATCCATACCATTTTCAATAGAATATTTCCAAGCATTTATAATTTGAATTGCTCGTTGGCTAGGAATTGCCTCACCATAATCGATTGCCTCATCAAAACTTGCCCATGGATCCTTCTTCTCCTGAGACTCATTTTGCAAATGATTAAACATCATCACATATGCCCCGGTAACGGCGCCATTTGCAAATTTGCCACCGCCCAGGGCTTCTGCTGTGCCGCCAATGGCGGCGCTTAGTGCCACTTGTGTTCCGATGTCCATATTTTCTCCGCATACCTGCATAAATGATCCTCCCAGCGAAGATATGCTGAGGCATGCATTTCTATTAAGCGTATGTATGTGATCTT
>CAZOSQ010000567.1:0-1958 GCA_964582245.1 uncultured Bacteroidales bacterium
TGCTTCAATTTTAACCACAGGACTCGTCTTTTTCATTTTATCCTTGTTTATCGGGAATGAAACATTAGCACGTGCCCTTGGAGCTGAAAAACCTAGTTTTCATTTAAACATTATTGCATTCGCCGTGTTGTATAGTCCTATATCTATGATTTTAGGTTTGGGAATGAACATGATTTCTCGTAAGAATGAATTTCAAGCTGATAAATATGCGGCTATTCATTACGAAGGAGATAAATTAATTTCTGGACTCAAAAAACTTTCTGAAAAGCACTTGAGTAATTTAACACCGCATCCAGCTTATGTATTTTTTCATTATTCTCATCCACCCTTGCTTCAAAGGATCAAGGGAATAAAAAAATGGGAAAAATAGCTGATTTTTGTTGCCAATCATATCTTTTTCTAAAAGTAATTTATATAACGGTAACGATTTCTTTATTAATTAGGGTAATAAGTAGGCCGGGTTTTTTTAAATTATTTTAAGGTAATTTAAAATTCCAATTATATAGAAATTGAAAAAATTGATGTTTCTTTAATTAATAAAAACAGGTGCTAAACATCAGGTATTTTCGACTAATTAGGAGTGCTAAATGTTAATAATTTCTTTTTTACGCATCATTTTTTCTTTATTTTTGTTTAAAACTATATTTATAACAGGTAACATTATTTAAGAGAGATTGAATGGAAGAGAGTCAGTGGAGAGAATTGTCAGATTTTCATGTAATTGGAATTAGTTATAAAAAAACGCCAATAGAAGTAAGACAGACTTTTTATTTGCATAAAAATACCATCCAGCAATTCTTTGAGGAAGCCTCTGCTTTTAATTTAAACGGAATAATTGCTTTATCAACTTGCAACAGGACCGAGATTTACGTGAATAGTTCTTGCTTGGATATCGTTGAACAGCTTTTTATTCAATTATCAGGTGGTACACCTGCCGAATTCGAGAAATATAATTATGTCTATAGCGGTAAAAAGGCTGTTGAACACTTATTTAGGGTTTGTTCAGGCTTAGATTCCCAGATATTGGGTGATTATGAAATCACGGGACAGGTTAAAGAAGCATATTTTCTTTCCTTGGAAGCAGGTATGTTAAATTCCTTCATGAACAAATTGTTTCAACTGGTTTTTCAAGCGGGCAAAAAAATAAAAACATCTACCCATTTAAGTACAGGATCCGCCTCTGTTGGTTTCCATGCAGCCAAATATGTTGAAAAATACCCGGAGAAAAAAAACATTTTACTGGTTGGGGTGGGACAAATCGGGAAAATTACTTGCAAGAATATTGTTAAATTCAATAAAGATGCCAGTATTGTACTGGTAAACAGGACCAAGGAAAAAGCATACCATCTTTCCAGGGAAATGATGAATGTACAAGTTTCCGATTTTGAAGAACTTCCAAGCAATGTAAAGGATGCTGATGTCATTATTTTAGCAACCAATTCAAAGGATCCGGTATTATTAAAAAGTATGTTTGAAACCGACCAGGAGAAAATAATTCTTGACCTGTCAGTGCCAAGCAACTTAGATCCAGAAATAAAACAACTTGCTTGGGTAACCGTGGTGGACATAGATCAGGTGTCGCTGGGGGTGCAAGAGACCTATAAAACAAGAGAAAATTCTATTCCCGCGGCAAATTCCATTATTGATGAATATGTGGGTGAATTTTTAAATTGGTTGTCGAACCGACATTTATATGGAACTTTCAAGTTTTTGCAAGAAAAATTAGAAGAAGTTAAAAATCAAGAGATTAATAAACATGAAAATGACTTAACCAAGGAGGAACTTATTCTTATCGATAAAATTAGCAGTAGGATCATGAAAAGGATCTCCCGCTTTTTTATTAATTACATTAAAAACCACCAACACGACAGGAAGAAGCCGGTTGACATTGTAAAGGGTATGTTCGAAATAAAAAAAAGTATTTGAATGTACAATGTAAAATCCATAAAAATTGCCAC
>CAZOSQ010000568.1:0-1955 GCA_964582245.1 uncultured Bacteroidales bacterium
AAAATATTTAAAAACATACAAACATGTCGCAAATCTATAAAGTATGTATGTTTAAAGCAAGCAGTATTGATTTTTTTACTACATTTGTTAGTGTTATTTTTGTAATTGGATCAAGTTATGTGTATTAAATCATACAAAAATGACTTTTGGAGAACGTTTAACATTGGTAAGAAAAAGGAAAAAGCTTTCTCAAGCTGAAGTGGGCAAAAAGATAGGGATTAATGGAGATGCTATTGGCAGATATGAAAGGAATGAAGTAAAACCTACTATTGAAATGGCTACCAAAATAGCGCAAGCTTTGCAAATATCGCTGGATTATCTGGTAGGTAATACTGATATCGAACTGGATAAAGCAACTTTGAACAGGATTCAAGAAATTGACAGGCTCTCAGATGAAAATAAAAACCACATCTATGTTACTGTAGATGCCCTGATCAGGGATTTTAAAAATAAACAGGCTTATTCAGTATGAATTATTATGTCAAGTCAAGTTAAAATTAATTTAATTTTGGGTAGAAGTATTCTACATATAATTTTAATTTTCCATCCTCTTGTAATATTCTACATAAGAAAAATAGATTATTATTTAGATTTTGAACCCAAAATTGCTCGCTATAGGCTGATTCATATGTTAAACCTTCTTCACATAAAATATTAACTTGGTCAAGAATTTCTCGAAAGCCATTTTTATTATTATCTTCAAATGCAATTTCCCATGCGATGCTTTTAATTTTTTCATCACTGGAATCAAAAAAATAATAAATCGAAGTATCTCCTAACTGTTGATAGAGAGCGTTTACACTATGAATTTCTGGATCTTTCAAATCTAGAGCTTTTAAATCTTTTGTTTTTAAATTAGGATTAGGATAAAACAACCTCTGTGAAAATGAGTTATCATTTTTTTCTGCACATGAAAGCAATAAAGTTAATTGTAAAATAAAATAGATAGAAAAAACACTAATTTTATTCTGTTTTTGCTCTTTCATTTTCAAGTCTTTCCTTTTCCTGATCTGTTGATAATTGTTTTTCGATGTAGTTACCACCCTTGTGTAAAGGAGAAACATTTCCTGTTTTTAAATTAAAAAAGTCCCTCATAGTATTTTCATTTTTTTGTGACATCGGTGCTTCCCACTCTTTATATCCTAATTCTGTCTTATGCCAAATTGTCTCGTGTAAAAAGACACCTCCATGAGTCCATTTTGAACTTCCAACATTCTCAAATAATGATAAGTTACTATTTAAGGTGATGGCTCCTAAACTGTAAGGTTTTCCTTTATTGTATCCGACATTCCCTTGCCATCCATCATTGGCATTAGGATCTCCTCCTTCTCTCCACAAAACATCAATCATATCTTTTGAACGCAATACATCGAATGTAGCTTTAGTATATTCGTGTGTATTCCAATTATAGTCTGTATTAGGTACAATAAAATATTCTTTTTTCTCTCCCAAATCAAATGTGCGTTTTTTAAATGTATAGCCATAATTCATTTGACCAGTAATTTTTCTTGTTACTTCTACAACTTCAAAAGCATTATCCCATCCAAACTTCTTTTTAAAAATTGCATTCAAATCTTTTGTAAGCAATTGAGCATTATTCTGCATTTGAGCATTAGACATTCGTCCTTTCCAACTAAATATTCTTGCACTATCTCCTAATACATCATTAAATAAAATAGGATTGTTACTCATTATTGAATATGGACTAAATGATTCGTGATGTTTAGGATCCTTATTCCACCTATGAACAATTTCTGAATTATATTCCCAATATTTTGCTGTATAGTGGTTCTTATTTAATTCATTTGTTCTCTCTTGCCCATTAAAGCCATATCGGTATTCGCCTGCTTCTTTTTTTCAATTTAAAAAGAAAAAAACTGCTTTGCATCCCTTCAAAGAACGTCCTATCGTCTACTCATTCAACGACTGATTAAATATAGTTCTTTATTTTCAAT
>CAZOSQ010000569.1:0-1941 GCA_964582245.1 uncultured Bacteroidales bacterium
GCTGTAGTATTGATATGCTAATATCTTTTTTGAAATATATTTCCTTACTCCATTAACGGATAGAAAGCTTTCATTTCAATTGATGTATTATTGTTCTTAAATATCTAATTAAAAATTATTTTCTTTTTATATGACATTATCGTATAATTTTACTTAAATTTATACGATGTAATCATATAAACCTTTCTAATATAAAAAATATGGAACAGCTTTTATTCCGATATAATCCATGGTGGGAGAAGGCTTTTAGGATTGAGGATTTGATAGAGCGTGAGGCCCCATTGAAGAAGCTTGAAAATCATTTTCATTCAAAGCATATTTTGTTTGTTACCGGTTTAAGAAGAATTGGTAAAACTTCTTTATTGAAATTGTTTATTCATAAATTAATGAATGAAAAAAACATAGATCCAAAAAATATTTTTTTTGTCAGCCTGGATGATTATTTACTTCAAAAATATAATATTCCTGATATTGTGGACCGATACAGGAGTATCCATAAGCTAAAATATTCTGAAAAAATTCATCTTTTTCTTGATGAGGTGACATATAAGGAAGATTTCGAAATTCAGCTTAAAAATCTTACAGATCATCAAAATGTAAAGATTGTAGCTACTTCTTCAAGTGCAGCACATATTCGCATGAAAAAGCCTTATCTTACCGGGAGACAATACACGCTCGAGTTGTTACCGCTGAGTTTTCGTGAATATTTAAAATTTAAAAACATTTCTCTGCAGAAAAGGGATAAACATCTGGAATCCAAATATTTTAATGATTTTTTAAAATCTGGTGGCATTCCTGAATATGTTTTAACAGGAGATATGGAGTACCTTAAAGAACTGGTGGATGATATTTTATATAAAGATATTATTGCTTATTATCATTTAAAAGATGAGCAACTTATTAAGGATTATTTTTTGTTGCTTATGGAGAGAGCCGGGAAAAAGATCAGCATTAACAAAATAGCATCAATTCTTTCAATTTCACCTGATACGGCACGTCGATATCTTGGTATTTTTTCTAACTCTTATATCATTCATTTAATGGAGAGATACGGCAAAACCAATGAACGAATACTTTCGCCTAAAAAAATATATTCTGCAGATATAGGAATAAGAAATCTATTTACGGGATATCGTGATTTTGGCAGTCTGTTTGAAAATTATGCCTATTTGCGATTTAAGCATTTTCGGCCGAAGTACATTTATCAGGATCAAACAGAAATTGATTTCATCCTTAATGAGCATTTCCTTGTGGAGACAAAGTATCATGAGGAAAACATTTCTGAAAAGCAACAAAAACTGATTGAATCATTTTCAGACAAGTCCTACAGGATAGTCAGAAATGAGGAGGACATTTCAGGGGTGGAGAATTTGTTGAACTGATTGTTTTCCCAAAAATACATGCCATGACCTAACCAATCATAGTTCTTATCACTTTTCTTAATGATAGTTTTGAGGTTAAGCAGCTTTTCCTGATCTTCTTCTTCACACCCATGAAAACCCAATACCAGATTTGTACGGGAAGTATACACAGAACGAGAGAGAAACCGCTCTCTTTTTCCGGCTGTTTTATTTTTCGGGAAGGGAAAGATCTCTCAATACAAAAATCCAAAAATCCATAGGGGAATACGATTGGCGAAACCATGTTCAATATCATCCATTGCAAGGAAGGAGTTTTCGGATCCTTCTATCTGGTTGGAGCTTTTATTCTTGCCCCCTATTTCGAAGAGATATTGATTATTTACAAGGAAATCTCCTTTTCCGGGACTTATATGTATCTCGTGACCGGAATTCCGGAGCTGATTAATAAAAAAGACTTCTCTGATGGTGCCGGTGTTTGGTTCATTTTGAAAAGCAAAGGAAAAGGATGGATTTTCAAAATATATTTTATCGGGTTTTTGCAGTTGTGTGAGACCTTTTCCCGGTTTGCTCAACAACTGAA
>CAZOSQ010000570.1:0-1938 GCA_964582245.1 uncultured Bacteroidales bacterium
ATAAAATTTATACTTTCGGCTCATACTCATAAAAATATAAATTTCCTGATAATTAATAAATTTAAAAAATAGTCGGCACGAGCTACAAGCTCGCGCCAGCAGGGGGAGATGGTTAATTATACCCGGAAGGCGGATAAATCTCCTGGCCTACCAAATATATTCTCGGCCATTTTTCTGTATCCAGTTTTAAATTGCCCTTATTATTAAATATCCATTCATATGCAGGGCGAATCATCTCTCCATGGAGACCTGGCCCAATAAAAACAATGCTTCTTAAATTTTTCATTTTCAATTCTTCCGGCAGGTTGAGAATGTAACTACGTAATTTAAAATATGTGTAAAAATAATCGCTATTTTTGTATATTTCTTTAATTATATTGCTTACAGAATCCAATACATTTGCAACCGAATCTATTTTATTCCTTGAAAGATACCTGAACAGTGCTTCCTTTGATTCAAAATACCCTGTATCCAATTTCAACTCATCTTTAAATCTTACCATCCAAGAATATCCCAAGCATAAAATCTCCCCCTGGATATTTGGAAAATCAGAAAAATTTTCCTCCATCCGTACCCCGCTAGGTAGGTTTAATATATAATCCTGGATTTCAGAATATTTTGTATAATATTTCTTGTTTTCTTCATATATTTCTTTATAAAGCTCCCTTTTTTTGCTTAAAAGGGTTACAAGTGAATCAATCTTGTTGTTTGAAAGGTATTTGAATAAAGCTTCTTCTGTACCAAAATACAAATAATTGAATTTTTTAAATCCGTAGATAGAATCCAATGCTTCTTTATCGCCTGCCTTGGCCCTTAGGTACAAGTATTCCTCGTCAATATTGCACTTTAATCTTTCGAGTTTTTTGATGGTGTCCAGGTCAAGGCAAATATCCAGCCAACCCAAGGCTTTTATCATACATGATTGTGGGCATCTAACTTTCTCAACTCTTTTGATTGCTAATATTTGTTCATGTCTAATGCTATCAATTAATTTATTTATATCTAAGTCCAATCTCTCTCTTCTTTTTCTATTCTTATTTTTTTCAATAATCCTTAATGCCTTTTTTTCAGCACTTTTTCTTTTGTCAAAAAAATACATGTCATGTTTAATATGTTCATTGATCTCCTCTTCCGATGGTTCTTTGTAAACCATATTAAATATTATTTGTTTTGATTTTTCTGAATAATCGGATCTTTTAAAAGCTGAAAAAACATATTTAATATCCATTATGTTATATGGTATCCTCGCGGGCCCAAGCAACACTTCCACAACCCTCCTCCTTAAATCCGGGGCTTTGCTGTTCTTTCCCAACCTAAACAAAAACCCATAACATAATTTTTTTGTATTAAAAAGCGTATCTGCATTTTCTATTTTATCTGTCAGGTAATCAAAGAGAAATTCTTCATCCGTCCGGCTCAACCCCCTTAATGGGTGGTTGGCAGGGGGGGGAGAAAGGTATTTAACATTGTAATATTGAGTAAAAAATTTATTCCCAATACCTCCTCCTTCACGTTTAACCTGCTCATAATTGGCCAGAAAGCTATCAAGGGAATTTCTGATACTATCCTGTTTAGGCTCCTGGGCTAACATGTTGCACGTAATCAACATGCTTAATATCAAGTAAATTATTTTTTTCATCATCTTATTTATTTAACAGGTCTTCAAAAAATTTATTGTTTAAAATTTCCCACTGAAATTTATAAAAACTATTTCTAACCGGCGAATAATCCATGAAATTATTGGTAGTCTTTTTTTCTCCAAGTATAATAAGAGGATCAGGATCAGTATCCGGGAACGTATGCTGTAGTCCCAGGTTATGCCCTAGCTCGTGAGCATAAACAATATAATCATCCCTGGCATTAAAAAATATTGTAACATAATTTTTCACATCGTTCAGGCTGCCCTGGTCACCAACGGATTATAAAATTTATACTTTC
>CAZOSQ010000571.1:0-1932 GCA_964582245.1 uncultured Bacteroidales bacterium
TTTCATGCAAGTACTAGTATAAGATTACTTGTGTTTATACCTCTTAAATAGATCCAATTTGAAAGGATCCCGTGATAATCAACAAGAACACTATTTCCTGCAAAGGAAAGGCAAAGATATATTTATCGTTAATAAAAATAATTTTCGAGCAGATCTAAAAGAGTTTTTTATCGATTATCCTTCCCTATCGATGAAAATAAAAAAGAGGTTATACAACTATAATGACCTGCATAAAATAGTTGAAGAGTATAATACTTGGATTGAAAAAAAAGATGAATTGGGTCGAGATAAGATTAGGATTAGAGAATCCATAGAATTTAATCAAAGAAAATATAACCTTCCCCGTTATGGAATAGAAATACCCATGCATGTTACACGTTCGTACATTTTCTATCCCGACATTCTCGAATTGCTTATGCCAGAAGCCAAGGGAGGGATGGATTATAGTTTCGGTATTGGGTTAAAACTACCTATTAATAAAAATTTTTCTTTCAAAGGTGGTTTTCAGCATGTATCCTTTTCTTACAACCCGGAATATTCATTCATTTATTACCCGGAAAACGAAAGAATTATATTTACCATCAATGAAGATGGAACCTTTTCTTACACGGGGATATACTTTAAAGTAGCGAGAGAATGGCACCATGCTTATTCAGGATTAGGCTTAAATATCTCCTTGAATTCAGCCTATAAGGCAAATTATTTTATTTATGATGAAAATGGGGCTTTAAGGGGGCAAATTTTAAATTCAAATGAAACTTTTTTCACGAACCAATTTATTGACCAAGTATACCTTGAAGCTTTTACCGGGACCAGGGTTAAAATAAACAATACTTTTAGTTTGCTTCCAAATGCGGGGATTCTCATTCCCACCTTGCCAATCTTTTATTCCGGAGCTTACCATGCTAACAGGAAAGTTTATAAGAAAGAATTAAACCCTTACGCAATTATTTTTAGGGCAGGCATAAATGTAGAAATTAATTTTAAATGATTCGGGGTTAATCAATTCAAAATTTTTCGATTGGCAAACTTCATTATGCAAGATAAAATCGCTTTGTTTTTATGTAGAATTCCATAAACATTATAAATATCAAATTACCAGGAATATAAATTGGTTACCCGGGATAAAAAGAAGGGTTTTCTGGAAAATTGATTACGGCGAAACATAAAAGAGATCACGCTTGTTAGCATTAAAAAAGATATTTAAACAAGTCAAGTGTCATAAATGATCTCGTGTGGGTGAAAATAGTGTATTATCCCTTACATTAATTTTCACCCGGGATTTCACAAGTGATGCTTCATTAATTCTAATATCATTAAAAGTGAGATTTAAACTTGATTTACCATGAAGATATTACAAGTAGGTGCACCTAAAAGCGGTAATTTTTGGATTTATTCAATTATCCAGGAAATCATTAAATATTCAGGTATAGAAAACAAAAGTTTTATCAAAAACCAGCCAGTTTATTACCAAGCAAAAAATTGGGATTTGAGTCATGATAAACAGGCTGGTATTGACATGTTAGATATTGAATTGGAAAAATATTTTTACAGGATAAGTTCCGCTTTCCGTGAAGAAATTAAAGACATAGATTATTACCTGGAGAATTGTACCCATGTGTGGACCCATTCCGAATTTTCGCCATTAACCCCTAGGGTATTACCAAAATTTGACAAAATAATTTATATTACCAGGGATCCGAGAGACAGGGCAATTTCAGCATCGAAATATGCTTTTACCCCTTATATGCAAAAATTTTATCCTCACCGGGAAAAAGATCCCGCTTCTTACCTGGAGAAATATTACCCGGGTATTATCCGGTACTGGAAAAATCATGTCTTAGGCTACATAGAAAATAAAGATCAATTTGGAATTTACTTCGTATTTTATGAAAATTTTCTTTACTTTTTTGAACAAGAATTAGAACAATT
>CAZOSQ010000572.1:0-1930 GCA_964582245.1 uncultured Bacteroidales bacterium
TTCCAAAATTTAATAAGTTAACTTTAGTCTGTCATATAACGTTACTGGGATTTGCGCTCGTGCCTGGTTCCGTCAGGAACTGGCGTAAAGCTTGCCTCAATATTTCTTGCTGCCTAAAATGCAAGCTTTATGACAGAAGGCATGGCGCCAATCCCATGTTATACGCTGTTATTTGGAGTAATACAATATTTATAATAGTCCTTTATTATTTGCGTCATTAATAAATAAATTTAATTCGTTAATATATTTTTTTGATAGCTCAATTATATCTTCATTACCAGACCAATCATTAAATATATATTTAATTGAGGTTTTGGGTGAACTAGATTCATTGTTCGTTTTACTATTATCTTCATTAGTTTTATTTTTTATTGTTTCTATTAATTCTCCTTTTTTGTTATATTTCTTTAAAGTTACACTTTCAGAAACAGTAATTTTTGCTATAACATCAACATTAACTTGTTTTGTAGGTTTAATAGGTTCTTCATGTATATTTAGATTCCGTTTGTCTTTAAAAAAAGATAATATTGGATTACCAGAAACAAGATTGTTATATTTTGCTAACATAGACTTTCTTTTTGCTTTTTTATAAGTATATTGTAAAATAGATCTAGCAGAAGACAAAAATGCACTCAAATTAAACTTAAATTCTTTAAAATTGTCATCAATGTAAGAATTTTTCATCTTGTTGAAAAAATATTTTGCTTCTTTAAGTTTTTCTCGTTCTTCCATATTAACCCTCCTGAGATTATTTGTTAAACAAATAATGGCGTATAACGTCCCTGGTGTTCCCGACGTGCTCGTGCCGTTAGGCCTGCCGCAAAGTTTGCTGACCAAATACTTACCTAACTTATTGAAAACTTTGTGACATAGAGCATGTCCGCAAGGTAGGCTTGATCTTTAAGCCGTTAGCGGGAACACCATGTTAGACGAAGTTACTTTTCTTATCGATACGAGGCATTTGAAGTAATTACATCTACATTATCTAAATTATTCATTTTTAAATACATACCAAAATCATATTTATCTAATTTACATTTAGGACCTAAAATCACTTTTGATATTAATCCATTTGAAAAATGGTCATCTAGTGAAAGTTTAAAATATGATATTATCTCAGACCCTCTAGATCTAAAGTGAATGTCTGAAACTTGTCCAAGAGATTCAACTTTGCTATCTTCATCCCATTCAAAAAATGGGTTTTCCGCAATAAAAGGTGTATGTATTATTCTCCATTCTTGTTCCTCTGAAAAAGCAGGATTTTTTAAAACACATGAATATTTTTTTAACTGGGCAGCACATAATGAACTTGCACCATTTTCATCCCAAACTTCGTTATCTACTCCATCTATAAAAAAATCTATCATACTATTTACAATTTTTCTTTGTTTTTCTTTTTCATAAGTTGTTTTATACAAACCTAAATTTATATTTGTATTATCTCCTACTGTCGGCACTTTTTCTTCTAATTTCATTTTTTTTGAATCAAATCCAATCGCAATACCTTTTCCATCACTAGCATAAGCTCTCCATTGGCTAAGTAAATCTCCATTTTCCGAAAAACACGCTATATATGGTATATGAATATTTATTTTATAAGATCTAATAAAATTGTTTTTAAAATTTTTATATTCACTCTTTATATTATTGATTTTTTCATCTATAAATTGATTTATCCATGTATTTTCTCGAAAATCATTCATTTTATTACTATTTGATAACCAAAGTTTTTTACTTTTTATGATATTCATAAATGTTTTTACATCGCAATAATGGTATATTAATTTAGGCATTGTCATCTTTTTTAACCTCCTAAAGTAATTTCGTCTAACGTTACTGGGATTTAAGAAGTTCATGAGGTTTAGGGCGACTGCCCTTACCGAATGAATTTGCATGGAGCGCAGCGGAATCTTCAATCCCATGTTAGACG
>CAZOSQ010000573.1:0-1923 GCA_964582245.1 uncultured Bacteroidales bacterium
CGAAAGAAATAGTTTTACAAATAGTTATCTCTCAATAGTAATGAAAATTCTTTTTATTTGTAGCGGGAATAATAATTTTTTCGAAATTTCACCCTTTATATATAGTCAGGCAAAAGCAATTGAATTAAAGGGACATGAAATTGACTTTTTTACTGTTAAAGGAAAAGGGATAAAAGGATATCTTAAAAATGTATATTTATTAAAACAAAAAATTCAGACTAATAAATATAGTATTTTACATGCTCATTATACATTTAATGGTCTTTTGACTTTATTGACTTTCAAGAAAATACCGATCGTTGTTTCATATATGGGGACAGACACCTATGGAGATTACGATACCAGAGGGAATCTCATTCCATCCTCAATTCTTAATATTTTTATTTCAAAGATAATTCAACCTTTTATTAGTGCTATTATAGTAAAATCTCCGAATCTTAAAAATTACATATTTTTAAAACATAAAATGTATTTAATCCCTAATGGTGTTTTATTTAAAGAAGTTACTGAATGGTCATCTTTAAAATCAAGGGAATATTTAAAGTTTCCTGCAAATAAGAAAGTTATTCTTTTTTTGGGAGATAAAAAGAACAAGCGAAAAAACCATCAACTTTTCGAGGATGCAATAAAACTCATCTCTAATCCAGAGGTATTATATATTTCACCCTACCCGGTAAAGCCAGAAGAACTTTTTCACTATTATCTTGCTGCTAATGTTGTTGTTCTTACAAGTTTCAATGAAGGTAGTCCAAATGTAATTAAGGAAGCCATGTCATTTAATATTCCTGTTGTCTCAACAGATGTAGGGGATGTGAAATGGCTTTTTGGCAATGAGCCGGGTCATTACCTTACTTCCTTTAGTCCAGAAGATGTTGCAGAAAAAATAAATTTGGCACTTGAATTTGGGAAAAAAACCAAAGGAAGGGAGCGACTCCTTGCACTTGGATTGGATTCCGAAACAATTGCCGGAAAAATCGTGGCCGTGTACAACGATGTGTTAAAAAAAATTTAATAAGAGATAGTTTACATGCAGGATATTACCTATTATCATGACCCTAATCATATTGATAAAGAATCGTGGAATGATTTTATTGCTTCAGAACCCTCTGGAAACGTTTTTCAATTAAAAAAGTACTATGAATTTTTCAATTCAATAAAAGGTTTTGAACCTTTCTTTATAGCTGCAGTAGAAGAAAAATCCGGTTTCATTTTGGTAATTATTCAAGGTGTTATTCAAAAAGAAAAGGGGGTGAAAGGTTATTTATCAAGCAGGGCCATTATTTACGGTGGTCCAGTTTTAAGAGAAGCATATAAAAACATTGAGGAGATTCTTAGGGATACGTTGAATATTTTGATCTCGTTTCTTAGTAGTAAAACAATCTATATTGAAACAAGAAACCTTTTTGATTATAGTTGGCTTAAGAATGTGTTTTTGCAGCAGGGTTTTCATTTTAAACTTCACCTTAATTTTTTGGTGGATTGCACCAATGATGATGTGTTACGTAAAAACATAAGCAGTAGCAAACTACGTCAGGTTAAAAAATCATTGAAAGAGGGAGCTGTTATTATTGATAATCCGTCTTCTGAGCAGATTAAAAGCTTTTACCACCTCCTTAAATTGCTTTATAAAGCAAAGGTTAAGAAGCCACTACCATGCGAAAGTTTCTTTATGGAGTTTTTATTTCAAAAAACAGGATTGTTTTTATTAATTGAATACAAAAATAAAATTATTGGTGGTATGATGTGTCCGGTTTTCGAAAAAAGGGTTATCTATGATTGGTACGTTGAAGGGGAGGATGGGAATTATAAAAATATTTACCCAAGTGTTTTGGCAACATGGGCAGCAATTGACTATGCGATTAAGATTGGTATAAGGTATTTTGATTTTATGGTTGCTGTTATTCCAGAGGCAGATATTGGGGT
>CAZOSQ010000574.1:0-1901 GCA_964582245.1 uncultured Bacteroidales bacterium
AATGCAATTCCCGGGGTATGTTCCATCAATATTACCTGCTCCCGAGATGGTGGTTAAAAAATAGCTGGGATCACCTTGGTATTTTACCCTCACGTTAACTTTTTCAAGGGGAAGGGCAGCTTCCACCGCGCTGAGGTTGGATGTTAATTGTTGTACCTTGGCATGGGCCATAATGGTTACGGAACTATTTCCTCCCATGGTTAAACTTGTATATTCATAGCCCTGAACTATAGGGTTATGTACGGTTTTATGGTCAAATTGTGCAATATCAGGATCGCCTGTGCTGGTAATTAAGACATCATTTTTTGAAGGGCTAATGGAAATATTTGTTTCAAGCAGGTACCAACCATTTTCCTCGATCTCATATTTAACATCTATATTTTCTGAATTTTTGGTAACGATAACTTTACCGATAACTTGGTCTCTATTTGCGATTAGATTGGTTATTAAGGTATCGGAGCAAGTGGCTGGAGTCATTTCAATCACCATGGGAGTGCAGCAAAATTCGTTGATCTCGGTTCCCGTGTATGTTTTTTGATATATTTCGTAGCCCGGAACATTAACCGTGATGGTGTACTCATCATAATTACATTTGTAATACACCTTGTTTGGAACAACTAGTGAAGAAATGGGTTGGGAATAAGTATAATCCCCGGATACAATAGTAACTTCACCGTCCAGGAGAGTATTACTGCCCAATTCAGAAGCACTGAGTAAAAGACAACATAATTCTACAGGATCAATGACGAACCAGGATAAACCGAAATCTTCAGGTGAACAATCATGTGTACACAATACTTGCACCTGGTAATCTTTGCTAATGTCTTTTTCCACGTTAATATCCCGGGGTAAGGGAGAATCGATATATTGGGCAAATTTGGAACCTGCCATTGGAACGGCGAAAAGAACATTTCCCTCGGAATCTACCAAAACAAATTCTTTTAATTTATACTGGCCAACCGGTAAGGCAATTTTTTGAGTAAAAACTTTGTCACTCATTTTGTATACCGTCAAAGGGGTCACATCAAAATCTGTACTCTCTCCAGTTTCAGTTTCAATGGTCACCAATGCGGATACAACTTGGCTCATGTCACATTCACTACTTTTTTTCAATGATCCCGGTGAAAAAGAAAATGAAACTTCTCCTTTAATTTCCTGGTTATAGGTCACAGGTTTATCTTTTTCACAGCTTAAAATCAAGGAAATTATAGTGATAGTTATTAGAAAGGTTTTTAGAAATTGTTTGTTTGCTTTCATAATTTCGGATTTTTGAGATTTAATTGGCAATATTTTTTTAAAATTACAGGAACTAAAAATACAAAAAAAAACTTCATAAAAAAAGACGTTATCAATTTTTTTAATCAATTAATATATTGATATTCCATACATAGCTTTACAGTAACGGTTACAAAGAGGATACCGCCAGATTTGGGCGTTATTGTAAAAGAACCGTGCACCTGATAAACAATCGGTAATAAATGCTAATTTTACTGCTGAATAATATACACGATTAAATGAAAAATAAATACCTGAATTTCATAACAGACGAGCATTTGTTGAGTTGCATAGCTAATCTTCACAATGCATATTTGAAGGCAAAAAACAACATCACTAAAAAGAGTTTCTACTCTAACAAGGTTGACACTATCAAACTAACTTTTGATTCAAAATTTAATGACATTGACGAAGAAAAACTAATTCAATCTGAAATTTTAAGACAGATTGACAAATCTATCAATAATTCAATTGGAACTTTTCACGAACAAATTTTAGGCGGTATTAAGGGGTATGAAGCAGGAAATTTGAGCGGTTATGACATTAAAGCAACAGATGATACGCTATTTGCTTTTTAACACCGAAAATAAATGTTACCACCAAACAAGAAAAAATGATACCACCTC
>CAZOSQ010000575.1:0-1898 GCA_964582245.1 uncultured Bacteroidales bacterium
CATTGCCTTTTCCCATGACAATGTAAGCAGGTGATGCCATCGAACCTGGTATGATGCCCAAATCTCCCTTGCCTGCAGGTGTTGCGCCTTTTCGATGAATGATTAATTCATCATTGTCCATCTTTTCTTTCCAAGCAAAATTGTGATGATTTTCAATCATTTTCATAGGTTGCTCCCCCAGAGATCTTGCAATTTTATCATGGATAATATGGTGATTTGCAGAAGAATAGTCTCCAGCGAAGGACATTGCCAACCAATATTCATGACCTTCTTCTTCATCTAAATCTAACCACGCCAACTGGGAATATCCTTTCGGAAGACCTCGCTTTTCTTTCGCAACATGCGTATAATGATCAGCAATTCTAGCCCCTAGGTTTCTTGATCCTGAATGAGAGAGAACCGCCAAGTATTTGCCGGGTTTAATGGAAAGATATGGCCCTGCCTCCATTGGGATTTCAACCACTCCCATATCCACGAAATGATTGCCACCGCCTGATGATCCTAATTGGCTGTATGTTTTATCTTTTAGCTCCTTTAAAATAGGTATTTGATTGATAACTTTTCTTTCAAGTACCTCGTGTTCTCCTATATCTTTGAATTCAGCCTTTCCAAATCGTGTATTTTCAATAAGGATATTGGTAAGCATATCCTTTTTTTTTTCAAAAACATTCGAATTTATATCATATATACTCATGCACATCCGGCATCCAATATCCACGCCTACGCCATAAGGAATCACGGCATTCTTCGTGGCAAGCACTCCGCCAATAGGAAGGCCGTATCCACTGTGAGCATCAGCCATTAAAGCTCCCTTGACAGAGACAGGGAGATTCATCGCGGCATCCATTTGTACCAGGGCTCCAGGTTCAATTTCATCTTTCCCGTAAATTTTATAGTAAACTTGCTGTCCCCTAGATATATAAATTTCTTCCTTTGCCTTATTTTTAATTCTTTTCTCTTTTACAGGGGTTGTTAAAGCCTGGGCTACTTGCCCAAAAACAGGATGATCCTTATAAGATCCGGGAGAATATAAAATTTTTTCCAGGATTTCAAGTACCTCCAGCTTCTCGGTTCGCTTAAAATTATTCATGATGATATTCAAGGCCAAACTGATTATTTGATCGTCCCGGTACCCTATTCTTTTTAGCTCTTTTCCCCTGAGCTTTAACTTTTTCATTTTTTATTCCAATCTCTTTCTTAAAATTTTTGACTAAATTATAAAAAATGTTCAATTACTAAAATACGGGTCGAGGTTTCCCTCGTACAATTAATATTATCCTTGACAAGCTTTAACTTTAAAAATATTGATCCCCGAAGGGTATATCATCGGTAAAATTGAATATTCATTCGCCAAATTAGCGATACTATTAAAATCCCTTGTTACATGGCTAATTCTACCTGTTTAAGCCATTTGTTCAACTCCAAGTGCTAAAAAATCCTTGGTGAAATGGAAATTCACAACCAATAATGTACCCGTATTTTATAAGCTGACTCATTAATGATTACAAACCAATAAAATTTCCTCCCGGGCCATAAACTACTACATAAATCCAACCGGGAAAAAATTTAACCGTCAGAAGTATAACTTAAATTGTTAATTAGTTCTGTTACACCATCCTGTACAGCAGTGAATTTAATAAAGCAATTATTTTTACCGGCATAATCCATTAAATTAACCAGATTCCTGTATCCTTCGCGATCCACACCTTCAATATTCTCTAAGTCAATGACAATAGAAGCATCTTCTTTCATGTAATGAACCAACTCGTTATTTAATGATGTTGTTATCGCGGTATCAAGTTTATTCGTGCCAGTAATTTTTACCAAGTAATCTTTTTCATTAAATTTTTGTACATCAATCATTCTTAACCTCCTTTAATATTTATAACAAGGCATTT
>CAZOSQ010000576.1:0-1893 GCA_964582245.1 uncultured Bacteroidales bacterium
GACTTTATATGACTTTATATGACTTTATATGACTTTATAGACAAACACTAATTAGGAATGCATAAATAATAAATAAAATGCGAAAAGTATATGCCATCGGAGAAACAGTCCTTGATATTCTATTTAAAGATGATCAGCCATTTGCTTCTACAGCCGGTGGAGCCATGTTAAATACTGCTGTTTCATTAGGGCGGTTGAACGTACCGGTTGAATTTATCAGTGAATATGGAACGGATAGGGTAGGAGTTGCCATAAATTCGTTTATTAAAAAAAATAATGTATCCACACGCTATGTGTACAGGTATAAACAAGGAAAATCTGCCATTGCAATGGCATTTATGGACAAAGAAAATAATGCTGAATATGAGTTTTATAAACATTATCCTGATCGCCGCCTGCAAATTAAAATACCGGAGATTTCTGAACGTGATATCGTTTTATTCGGATCTTTTTTTTCTATTACAAAGGACGTTCGTAATCATTTGATTAAGTTCATCAACCAGGCCAAACAAAACAATGCCATTATTATTTATGACCCGAATTTCAGGCGGTCACATCTTCCTGACTTGCCTAATGTCAGATCATACATCATGGAAAATATGATGCTGGCAGATATCATTCGTGGATCAGATGAAGATTTTGACTGTATATTTGATTCCGACACCGCTAAAAAGACATTTCAAATGATTAATCATTATTGTAATACATCAATTTATACAGCCAGTAATAAAGGAGTATACTTATATTCTGTGAATATTGAAAAACAATATGAAGTTCCCAAAATACAACCCAAGAGCACTATTGGTGCAGGCGATAATTTTAATGCGGGCCTGATCTTTGGTATTTTAAAACATGATTTATTAAGTGGAGACATCGCCAAGACGACTGAACAGGTATGGGATGATATTATTCAATACGCGATTGATTTTTCTCAAAATGTATGTATGCACCTTGAAAATTATATTTCCAATGATTTTGCCGGAAAAATTCTAAACAGATAAAAATATTTTTAACAGCTATTCTATTGGTAAGCACAAGCCTGGTGTATGGACAAGTTACCATTTAAAACGTTGATTTTACCCAAACATGGCAAAAATTATAGCGCTTGCAAAGCATGTGATTTTTTAGTACTTTTGTATTTAACAAGCAGAGAAAAAACAATTCCGGAAATGTCAAAGAAAACAAAGAAAACAGAACAAAAAAAAGTACAGGAACCCATAGCAGATTATGGGCAACCACTCAATTTTGAGAAGGTGTGGCTGATGTTTCAGGAAACCAATAAACAATTCCAGGAACTGAAAGAGCAGTCAAAAGAAACCGACCAAAGAATGCAGGAAACGGACCGAAAAATGCAGGAAACGGACAGAAAAATAGATAAGCTGGCCAGGCTATACGGAAATGTTTCAGAAAACAGCAAGGACGTGGCAGAGGAGTTTTTTAAAAGAGGGTTGGAGACAAAAAATGAAATATTTGGAATAAAATATAAACAAGTTGACCATCTTGAGAGAATTACTAAAAAACTAAAAGGAGAATTTGATATTGTTTTACACGATAGTGAATACATTATTGTAATTGAAGTAAAATACAAATTACATCCCAACGACATAGAAGATTTTGTTACCAGGAAGCTTCCCAATTTTAAAAAGTTATTTCACGAATACGCCGGCAAAAAGGTTATTGGCGGTGTTGCCGGCATGAGCGTTTCCAACGACAGCAGCAACCTGGCCCAAAAACATGGGTTACTGGTACTTACCCAGGCCGGAGAAAATATTGCATTGCTGAACCCTGATGATTTTGAGTTAAAAACATATTAAGAGGTACAAAAGTGGGTGAGGATTTTGAGTTCGACATACTGACTTACAACGGAGACATCGTGGTGGTGGTAGAAGTAAA
>CAZOSQ010000577.1:0-1892 GCA_964582245.1 uncultured Bacteroidales bacterium
TTTTAACGCTTCACTTCATAGATTTTCTTTCGGCCTCCGCCAAAGGCTACAAGCCAACGACGGAACGGAATTTTCCGGGGCAAAAACCTACCCAACACCTTTATATTTATTTTCAAGGCCAATAATAATATAGCGTTTTTAATTTTATTTAATATTTACCCGGCCAGTAGTGATAAGATATTTTATTTTTACCTTTTTTCATTTAATTTGTTATATGAATTGAAAATACAATTAAAATTCTAAAAAATGAATATAAAAGAATTATCACCAGGTTTATTATGGAAGTACTTTCACGAACTTACAAGGATACCCCGCCCCTCTAAGCATGAGGAAAAAGCAGTAGAATATGTTGCGAATGTAGGTAAAAATCTAGGGTTGGAAACATATAAGGATCATGTTGGAAACGTCGTGATAATAAAACCTGCCACCAGTGGGTACGAGAATAAAAAGGTCGTTGTCCTACAATCCCACCTGGACATGGTTCCCCAAAAAAACAAGGATACCGTGCACGATTTTAAAAAAGACCCGATAGAAGCTTACGTGGATGGAGAATGGGTTACTGCCAAGGAAACAACCCTGGGTGCCGACAATGGGATTGGCGTTGCAGCAATTTTAGCCCTGCTCGAATCTACAGATATTGAACATGGCCCGTTGATAGGGTTATTTACCATTGATGAAGAAACCGGTATGACGGGAGCCTTCTCCCTGGAGCCCGGATTTGTCAAGGGGGACATCCTACTAAACCTGGATACCGAGGATGACCGGGAAATTTGCATTGGCTGTGCCGGTGGTGTCAACTTAACGGCGACCCTGGATTATAAAAAAACAGAAGTACCGGGAAACCATCTTTGTTATAAAGTCAGCCTGACGGGTTTAAAAGGCGGCCACTCGGGTATAGATATTCACCTGGGCCGGGGAAATGCCAACAAGTTAATGAACAGGTTCCTGTGGCATGTTTCCAAAACTTGTAACGCCAGGATATGTTCCTTGCATGGAGGAGGCCTCAGGAATGCGATACCCAGGGAATCTTTCGCGGAAATTGTAGTACCGGTGGATAAAAGTAATTTATTGCTAGAAAAAACAGAAGAGTATTCAGCCTTGTTCAAAAAAGAATTCATGAACCTGGAACCTGGTATAAAAATGTCAGCCGTACAGGTGGATATCCCTGCAAGCGTGATGGATCTTGAGTCTCAAGACAAAATCTTAAAGGCTATTCAAGGTGTGCCAAACGGGGTAATTAGAATGTCCCCGGTCATGAAAGAGCTGGTGGAGACCTCTTCTAACCTGGCAACGATTAAAGTGGAAGAAGGGAAAGTAGAAATAATGAGCCTTTTAAGAAGTTCGCTTGAAACGGGTAAAGATGATATCTCCCTAGCTGTCCAACATGTATATGAATTAGCCGGTGCGAAAGTTGAGCTAAGCGGAAGTTACCCGGGTTGGACACCAAACTTTGACTCTCCTGTTTTATCGATGATGAAAGAGGTATACAGGAATTTATTTAACGAGGAGCCCCACCAGGTGGTCGTGCATGCAGGCTTGGAATGTGGTATCATAGGTTCGGTATATCCCAACCTGGATATGGTTTCTTTCGGGCCAACAATAAAATTCCCTCATTCACCTGATGAAAAGGTTCATGTGGGATCTGTACAAAAATTTTATACTTTTTTGGTGGAGATTTTACAAAATATTCCGGCACACCGGTAATAATTTAGCTTGCTGTTAGATGAATAGGATTTAAAGAGCATAAAATTCATAATGAATATCATTCACCTAAAGCTGGGAAACATATACATGCTGTATCTTTTTTCATACAGTCACAAAATTTGATTCCATGAAGTGATGCAGAATTTTATTAATGAATCTAACCTAAATTTTTCGCGCGTGGTGTTTAT
>CAZOSQ010000578.1:0-1889 GCA_964582245.1 uncultured Bacteroidales bacterium
GGAATCATAACAGATTTTTTATCTCCTGTTATTTTTCCAGGCAGTTTTTCCCCATTAATGGTGATAGATTTTATTTCGTACTTATTCCATTCCTTCAATGCAGGATTTGAAAAAGTTACTTTCATTTTTTTATTCAAAAAGTTGCAATTAATCGAAGATTCTCCATTGGGTTCAAACTGTTCTTTGACTAGTTTAGGTTCAATCTTCAGGTTCCCAAATTCGCCTCTAATACCATAAACTTGTGTCACGAGGGCCAACATTAGCCAGGTAGCAGAACCTGTAAGATAATGATATGCTCCTCGACCATCTAATTCAAAATAAGATGGTATCCCTGGGAATATTTTAGCAACCTTGGAATCATTACACAGGTGGTATACATCTTTGTATACTTCGTATCCTTCTTTTACAAATCCTCTTTTATAAAGACCATACATGTACATTGCATTTTGCTGCATCCATTTCCCACCATGTTCTTTATGACCATATATAAAACCTGTCAACCTGCCGAAATAGAGTCCACTTTCTTTAAAATCCGTGCACAAGTGCAACCCGCCGGTTTTATCATCTCGCAAGTATCTTCGAATGGATTTATAAAGAACGGGAACCTGCTCGTCTGTTGCCACTTCAAATATGGTAGGTAATACCTGTGAAGTTAGATCCATTCTCACACCATTGGGATGGTCTCCATGTACCCGGTTCTCGTTGTCATCATAATGTCCATTGTAAAATGATTCCCCATCCTTGGTGGTTAACCATTCGTTGGTGCGAATATGCTCAATAATGGCATCTCCTTTAGCTTCAATATCTTTTAGTAGATCATCAATTTTCACCGCTGATTTTTTTCCAGATACATTATGAGATATTTTAGCATAATATTTCATTAAATGTTCTTTGCGAGCTATTGGCGAGGAATAATCCACTTTTTGCTGACCATCCAAGTTATCCATCAGCATGAGCATGTCGTCCAGTAGTTCAACTTCGTTCAATCCTTTTGTTTCTTTTAGATATTTCAAGATATTGGCCAATGTTTTCAAATTGTTTCCATACCAATTGTAAAAACATACCGATTCTCCTTTTTGACGAGCCATATCATAGGTATCATTCCAATCCGCTCCCTCCAGTAGGATGTTATTATGTTTTCCTACATTAAAAAACGAACAAAAATGTTGCAAAAGGATATGTTCAAGAATGGAGGCCATGTAAACTTCTCCATTTCCTGTTTTCTGTTTAAATCCATAAGATTCATCCCATTTTTCATCTTTCCTTTTGCTACGGTAAGTGAAAATGTCTTTCCAGTATGATACTTTTTTAAGCAATACATCAAAATCACCGGTTTGCTGCATGTAGAAATTCAAAACAAAGAATGGCCATGTTCCGTGGTCACTCCAGGTTCTCGGTACATTATTTCTATCCGCCACGAACTCACCGGGTTTTGTCCCCACGATGGTAGCATTTGTACCATCCACACGAATACCATTAAAATTATTGATAATTTCCTTGGTAGCACTTTCGGGATCAATTAAAAAAATGGATAAAAGATCGGAAAACAGGTCACGCCATCCTCTTCCACCGCGGCCGTAACCGAAATCCGGTAGGTAGGAATTACCATACACTTGTCGGCAAATAAGCTGGTAATTGATCCATTTGGTCCAGTTATCAAATATCTTATCCCCGGTTTCAAAGCTTACTTCATTGACAATTTTTTGCCAATATTCCCGGGTTTCTTTTTCCAAAGTGCGAGCTTTTTCCAATGACCCGAATTGGTTTTTCCAAATGCTGATCGTCTCATGTTCTTCAGTAATACCATCGACAATAACACACAAAACACCTTCACCGTGTTTTAATTCTTTTCGTGCGAATTTCAAACCTGAGATTGCCTCACAACTAAC
>CAZOSQ010000579.1:0-1876 GCA_964582245.1 uncultured Bacteroidales bacterium
ATGTAAAAACTTACGACCTGATAATCGGCGCTGTGCTCATCCCGGGGGCCAAAGCTCCCCGACTAATTACCCGCGACATGCTTAAAACCATGCGCCCGGGAACAGTGATGGTTGATGTGGCTGTTGACCAGGGAGGCTGCTTTGAAACTACAAAAGCAACCACACATGCCGAACCTACTTTTACCATCGATGATGTTATTCATTATTGTGTGGCAAATATGCCGGGGGCTGTACCGCGTACTTCAACAATTGCTTTAACAAATGCCACTTTGCCGTACGCTTTACAAATTGCCCGAAATGGCTGGAAGCAGGCCTGCACAGAAAGCATTCCGCTGCGTAAAGGTTTGAATGTTGTTGGCGGCAAGGTGGTATACAAAGGAGTCGCCGAAGCATTCGATCTGCCTTTTGTCGATGTTGAAAATGTACTTTAGTATCCAACCAATATATTATATTTCCAAAAGGCTCTGCTAATGCAGGGCTTTTTTTTCTGCGATTTGTGCAACAATCAGGGTTCTAATATTTGTTGTATATTTAAACAAAATCAAATTCCGGAATGACAAAAAGAGATTCCTGGTACGAAGTAATTTTTGAAGCCGATACACGAAAAGGTAAAATTTTTGACCTGATACTTCTTTCCATAATTATCATCAGCGTAATACTGGTGATGCTCGAGAGTGTAGATTCGATACGTGAAAAGTACCTGCAACCATTGCGAATAGCAGAATGGATAATAACCGGAATTTTCACTGTCGAATATATTGTCCGCATTATTATTGTAAAGCGCCCCAAAAAATATGTTTTCAGTTTTTACGGAATAATTGATTTTCTGGCTGTAATTCCTACTTACATGAGTTTGTTTTGGGTTGGCCCCCAAAGTTTGCTTGTAATCCGCATTCTTCGCTTGTTAAGGATTTTCCGTATTTTAAAACTCACGCGATATACCAATGCCGGGCAAATACTGGCCAGGGCTATTTGGATGAGCCGCGAAAAAATTAGCGTATTTCTTTTTTCGGTTTTAACGCTGGTGGTAATTATCGGCACCCTGATGTATCTCATTGAAGGAGAGAATGGAGGCTTCACAAGCATTCCCCGGAGTATTTACTGGTCTATAGTAACACTGACTACCGTCGGCTACGGCGATATCAGCCCGGTAACCGCTTTGGGGCAGTTTCTTGCCAGCGCTGTAATGATTATGGGTTATGCAATTATTGCAATACCTACCGGAATTGTAACTGCCGAAATGGTAAATCCAACCGTGCCAAAAGAAAACACACAGGTTTGTCCCAACTGTTTGCACGCTTCACACGATGACGATGCAATCCATTGCAAAAAATGTGGTGCAAAACTGAATCCTTAATAAGAGAAGGAGTTTCCAACTCCTTCATTTTTCTTCATGGAGTTGGAAACTCCATGTCCCTTTCACGGATATTGGAAAATCCGTGTCTCCGGTTAACAACACATCAACGGTTGTGGATATTTATATATGATTTTTAACAGCCAGAGAAATTCGAATTTTTATTTTTGTAAAATGTTATCGGGTTTCATTTAACAAGAAATCCGACTAAAAAATGAAATATTCATGATAAAAAATTTGAGGCACCTGGAAAAATGCATTCCTGTCTTGTGTCTCATCATCTTATGTCTTGATACAACTTGAAAATTATGAAACGAACATGTTTGCAGATAAACACAAACAACAATGAACAAACCACATGTGAGTTCCATCGGGTGAAAATGTGGTTAAAAGAGGTAAAGTATAACCACCAACTAATCAGTAACTTTAAAAATTTGTACAGATGAAACAATATTTGCACTTACTGGATACCATCCTTAAAAACGGAACAGAAAAAGGCGACCGCACCGGAACCGGAACCAT
>CAZOSQ010000580.1:0-1856 GCA_964582245.1 uncultured Bacteroidales bacterium
ATCTTGATGAAGCTATCTAATCAAATATTAAAAATTTCGGTTGTTATATTTTTTATTCTTCTTTTTCCTCAAAGAAATAACTATGATTGCACCTATTAGGACCATGAGCGCCCCGATTATGGTAATGGTAGTAAAATGCTCCGATTTAATCCAGTCGACATTCATCTCACCCAATATAGCCATTGTGACAAAAGTAATCACTGGATTTACCGTGACAATAATGCTTACCCTATTAGCTTCCAAGTGCTTCAAGGCCATGCTTAAACATCCGTATGCAACCAGGGTATTCAAACCCAGTGCTATCAATAATATCCAATACCCGGGTGTCAATCCCATGTACTGGTTAAAATCTACCAAGGGAATATACAATACGGCGGGAATGCCGTAAATAAGCAAATTAATCTCCTGGGGATGGAAGGTTCGCACCAGCTGTTTTTGAAAGATGGCATAAATAGCCCAAGAGGTACCACCCATGAGTAAGAATAAAATTCCTAAGCTGTAGTTTTGATCCCAATTAAATGAAACCTGTTCTGAATAAAATAATGAAAATCCTGTTATGGCAATTAAAAAGCCAACAATTTGTAATAAGGATAATTTTTCCTTGAATATAAATATACCTGCCATTGCAAGTAAAAGGGGGCCTGACTGTATAAACACTTGGGCATTTGATGGAGTAGTATATTTTATCCCTGCATTAAATCCATAATAGTTTATGCCCAGCATAACACCAGCAATTAAAAGTTTCCAAGGTGGATTTTTTATAATTTTGAAAGCTGCTGGCCTTTTTATCAAAAAAAACAGTGAAAGGAAAAAGAATGCAACCACGAACCTGGACCAAGCTATGGTAGCAACAGAGTGCATTTCCATCACCATAACTTTCATTCCTATGGCTAAAAATCCCCATAAAAAGGCTGTTACCGAGGCAAAAAGAACCCCTTTTATCTCTTCCGGAATAGGAACCTTACTCATTGTTTCAATTTTACTGTAAAACTATTAATTTTAAATACCATATTATATCTTTGCAAAATATATTTTTTCATGAATCTCTTATCTTCCCGGTGAAGAATATCTTAATATAACTCCCGGTTTATTTAATATTTATGTTCACTTAATGGGATTCATGTACCAATCAGCATTATCAACTTGAAAAAGAAAAACAGCGAGAAATGAAAAATAATCAAAAAGTAAGAGTGAGATTTGCACCCAGCCCAACGGGTCCTTTGCATTTAGGTGGGGTTAGAACGGCTTTGTATAATTATTTGTTTGCTAAAAAACATGGTGGGACTTTTATCCTGAGGATTGAAGATACCGATCAAGCAAGATATGTGTCTGGTGCAGAACAATATATAATAGAGTCTTTAAACTGGTGTAACATTCCTATAGATGAAGGGATTCCAACAGGTGGAGCCCATGCCCCCTATCGCCAGTCCGAAAGAAAAGAAATTTATGTTAAGTATACCCATGAATTACTAGGGAAAGGATACGCTTATTATGCCTTTGATACGCCCGATGAGATAGAACAAAAGAGAATTGAATATGAAAAGGAGAAAAAAATTTTCTCTTATGATATTTTCACAAGGAAAAACATGAGAAATTCCCTCTCGCTGACGAAAGATGAAACAGAAAAGAGGATCAATTCCGGTGAACCTTACGTCATACGTTTCAAGATGCCGGAAAACGAGGTGGTTGTTTTCGAAGACATCATTCGTAGCAAAGTCGAGGTAAATACCTCTACCTTGGATGATAAAGTACTTTTCAAATCAGATGGATTGCCAACGTATCACCTTGCCAACGTGGTTGACGATCATTTAATGGAGATATCCCACGTGATCAGGGGAGAAGAATGGCTGCCTTCG
>CAZOSQ010000581.1:0-1851 GCA_964582245.1 uncultured Bacteroidales bacterium
CATGGGTCATGTTTACCATCGCTTCTGTCCCGGTTACCACAACCTTATCATTGTTGTAAGGCATGAAAGTCAGGTCATCCTTGTCAATTTCCACTTGTTCGCGGTAAACACCTTCTTTAATGTAAATAATATCTCCGGGAATAGCAGCTTGAACTGCTTTTTGGATTGATTGGTATGGCTTTGACTCACTCCCGTCACTATCAGTACCCGTGTAGTATTTGTTCACGTAAAGGTTGCCCGCTATAAGATGCATAGGTTGGATACAAACCAACATCAATCCTGTTATAGCTATAATTTTATTCCACATTTTCTTCATTTTTAATTAAACATATACCGAAAAGATAGGTTTCTCTTCTTTTGTTAAAAAAGGGGGATAGCCCCCCTTTTAAATAATATTATATGAAAACAAGCCAATTATTGTTTGACAAATCTTTGATTGGCTTTCCCCTTGTTTGTTGTAACAGAAAGAATATAAATTCCTCTTTCAAGTTCGCTGATATCAATAACACCTCCCGGATGATTAGAGGAAAGATTGATAGATTTTCCATCAAGTGTGTGTATAGAATAAGAATTTATCTCTTCTACACCCTTTACATGTAGTTCCGATGATGCTGGATTTGGATAAATTCTTAAGTTTATACTTGAAGTGTTTTGGATACTCGTTTGATCAATTTGCACGGGAACAAGTGCACTATTATCAGAATCACGATAACCTTCAATAGTTGTTGTTGCCACTACCGCAAAATTATAAACATCTGGGTCCAAATCCATGATTGTAGTATCTGTTTTGGAAGTGGAGCCAATTATAACCCCATTCTGAAGTACTTTATAACCAGTAGCATTGTCAATGGGATCCCAACTCAAGGTCACATCATTTTCTGTAACAGAAGCTTGAACTATAGGTGCATCAATTTTTATGGTGGGTGTTCCAATTTCAGTCCATAAGTTTTCATTAGGTATAGTAGTCCAACTTCCAGTGGGTGATTTCCATTGAACGGTAAAATGATTATCATCCCCGAAGAATGATTTGTATTCGAATTTCACGGCATAAAAATTACTTGCTGTCAAGGTAGCTTTTCCACTTTGTTGGTCAGGATATTTAGTGAATTCAGCACTACCGGTAAAGGGATGATAATTATTATAATGATTAGGATCTGGATATTCATCAGTAGCATTCACCCATTTTGCGGAATCGCCCCAAACTCCTGCAATTAACTGCAGATTTCCTGTGGATTCATCCGTGCTTAAGAAAAATTGGCTACCGCTCTTACTGGCAACTCGAAATTCATATTCACCAGTTTCGTCAGCGACAAGGTAACCAGTAAATCTAAAAAGGATCCGTTGATAACCATAAGTACCATTAACATTATAATCACTTTTTGGGATACCTGTCAAACCATCTGGAAAACTATCAGCAGAATTAATTACAATACTTGGAGGTTTATTTTCCATATAATCTTGATGATATCCTGCTGCGACATCATTTTGAATAAATCTCTCAAAATCAGGCCATTTAGGATTTTCCCCGGGTACCCAATGCCATGCTTTCAAATTCAGCCCATCACCTTGGGCTTGTAGGGTAAATCCATTACCTACAAAAAGTGCTACAAGAATAAATAAAGAGAATAAATTTTTCATAATAATAAAATATTAATTAGTGTTAAAAATTCTAGTTAATTCAAAATTAATAAATTACCATCTTTTTATTTTTCAGTATTTTTCACATTCTTGGTAATATTTTTAAAGGTATTGTAATCATGGGGTGCAAATGTGAAAAAGGATATTTGTATATTCTATATATGTCAAGTTTCACAAGGTTGTTTATGAAAACCTGATTCATTAATATATTTC
>CAZOSQ010000582.1:0-1846 GCA_964582245.1 uncultured Bacteroidales bacterium
CTCCGTGCAGCCCTTACCAGGTAGCTTGAACTTTTGTTTGCCGAGATGGCTACGCCATCACTGAACCTTATAACAATAGCAGTTCCCGAAACAGATTCACAGGAACTCCAGTAAGCACCACTAGTTGTGAACGTACCGATTTTTTTCTTGCAAAGGTTATCATATATAGCCATTAATTCACTTGAAGATGGCAAAAACCAATCATTATAGCCATTATATTCAAGTTCATAACATTTTTGCGCAGCCCTTGCTGTTTCCCCGTTTGCCGCGAGCCATTTGACAATGGTGTCGGTATTCGGGAGCCCTTTCCCATAACCAGAGGATGTCCCCCCTATCAGCCCCCCGCTTGATGACCATTTTGCCGATGTTTCCATGGTATCCGGGATCACTTCCTGGTAACGCCATCCGTTGTTGTAGTTGCCTTTATCATAAAACACGTGCCCCCCGGCCGGTCCAATACCACCTATTACAGACCATTGGGCATATAAGACTATGTTTTTCCTGTCAATCATTATCGTATCGTCCTTGGCATAGCTTTCCCCGCTCCCGTCCGGGGAAGTATTCCAACCCGTGAAACGAGCAGAGATACTGTCCTGGATCTTGGCAAGCCCGGAAATATTTCCCAATACCACGGCAGTATCCCCAAGTGAATACTTTTGGCCATCTACCGGTACGTTACCGCTGTTATTTCCATTTCCTTCATAGGTAACTGAATATTCCCAACGCCAATTAGCGTGCAGGTTTATATCAGAACTGCCCAATATCAAGGTGTCCCCGGGTGAATATACGGTTCCCGTGCCACCAGGGGATGTATTCCAACCCACGAGAAGATAATTGTCTTTTCTAAGATGGTTTGTATTATGGGCAACAATGACGGTGTCCCCGGCCGGGTAACCTGTACTTGGCATGGGAATGCCACCACCGGTACTGCCATTGTCAAAATAGGATACCACGGTGCCTTGCAATGGCGAAGAATAAAAAATCACGCTGTCTATCTCGCTCAATACCCGGTAATCCACCAGGCCATCGGCTTTCCATATATACATGGTATCCTGTGCAGAAACACTTTTTAATAAAAAAAATATAAGTAATCCAGGTATGAGGGATTTTAATAAAAATGGATTTTTAAAATTTACTTTTCTCATTGTTTATAATAATTTTACTCCGCTTTAATAAATTTGTCCCTCGCGATACCCGCACCGGTATTCACTATACAAGAATATAAACCTGCAGGTAAGTGCGAAACAGGTACTTGTATTTCGGGCGACGCTACATGACAATGGTTATAAACAGCCTGTCCATTGATATTGAATATTTGGACATGTATTGTGGATGAAGGGAAATTACCGGTATAATTTATGTTCAAGTGTTCTGCCACAGGGTTGGGAAATAAAACAATGTTTTGAACAGAAGGTTTTTGCGCGGAAATATTGTTGGCTCCAGGAAAGGAAGCAAAACTAAAATACCGTATTTCTTGCAGGGCGTATTCTTTTTCTTCTCCTGTAAACATATCCAACACCATATTTTCGGAAGGGAAAGTTATTTTCTGGATAGATCCCAAATTAAAAGTATCAATATTTGCATTGTTTTCAAAAACAAAAAATTTGCTTTGGGCATTCATGTTTAAAGCTAAAGCAATTTTTATTGACAGGATACAAATTAAACTGGTTTTAAATTTTCCACTCATTGCAAAACAGATTTATTATTGAGACATCAAATAATTGAGACATCAAATTAATATAAAACAATAACTTTACAAGTGGTTTTTTGCTAAAAAAGGTGTCAAATTATAATATGAAACATACATGTTTAACAAAACGCAAACACAGGGGTATAATAATTCCTA
>CAZOSQ010000583.1:0-1833 GCA_964582245.1 uncultured Bacteroidales bacterium
CCCATCCGTCAATGGATGCCTGGGAGGAGGCGATGGTATTAGAGGACTTGTTAAAGAGGCATGAAATGAACCAGCAGGGCCTCTCAAAGCTCACTGGTTACAGCCGCTCCTGGGTAAGCCGCAGGTTATCGCTGATCAATAAGGGCATCTCTAAAAAGAAGTTTTTAGAGATGCCCTTAAGTAATTGGGGCGGGGCCACGATATGTTTATAGCCAACCATACCTTTCTATTTTTTTCCTTTCTTTTTCCATCTTTAATCGCTCGTTCTCCATTTCTTTACGAACCTTTTGGACAGAATGTTTTATTATGTCATCTTCTGATAAGTCGTGGCTTTCAATAATCTCCCTCACCGGTACCCATTGTTCGTTGCATAAAATTTGCATCTCGGGATTTAGGATATAATTGCCCCTCCCAATCCTTTTGAATATTTTTTTGTTGTATGGGTTGGCGCTATCCACCTCATGTTTTGCGAGCATCCCAAGCAAATATACACGCTTTTTGCGATATCCGGGGATTACAGTCTCTGAAAAATGTTGAATTTCGTTGAGGATATCATTCATGTTGATCCCCATGGATTGATAATGCCTTTTTGTTTGAAGAATGGATGACTGGATCGCTATAATAAGGTTGATCAGCAGATATTCAGTCTTATGGGAATCGATTTTTATCAATTTTTTATTTACCTGGATTTTTAATGAATCTGAAAGCAAAAGCGGGTAAATGTCGCCTAACTTGTTTTTTGCATAATCCGGCACTAAAAATGCCTGTTCAAGGGCAACCTGGATGGGTGTCTTGAAGAACGTGTCATATACGGCAGTGTTGGCGCCACCCTCGAGAAGCGATTTTGTAATGTTTGAAGCCCCGGAATAAGCCGCGGCGTGCAGGGGGGTGAAATTATGTATGTCCCTGTAATCTATTCCATATTTGGTAATCATAGGGAGGATCATTTTTACATTATCTGCTTTATAACCCTGATAATACTTACGGAAAATGGAATTCCGTTCGGTTTTAAAATTCACGGCCCGTTTATACTTTAAATCAGCGAGTTGTTCCATTATGAACGAATGGTTGTGCAAAAGGCAGAAATCAAAAAGCTTGTCCTTGTCTTTTTTGTTGAAATTCTCGGGATCTAATGCTGATTTTTTAACAGACCGGAAAAGATCAAGGGTCATTGGTTCCCAATCGGGCTTTTGAGTCGCGAGGATATCCTTACGAATGGCATCAGCTTGGTCGATCTTGCCCCGCATTTCAAGCTTTCGCGCTTCGCGCTTCCAATCTTCGGAGGATGAGACATCTTCTTTGATGTTTTGAGTGGGCGCATCTTCGATAACCCCTAATAAACGCATGAATTTATGGCCCTTTTCTTGTTCAACTATATAAACATTTTTAACAGCGCGGGTTACTGCCACATAAAAAGAGTTTATATAAAATTTGTAGGTGTCAAGCGACTTGTCAGATTTGTTTTTTCCCCGTGCATAAGTTATTTCATCCATTTCAAGGTCGCTGTCCGATACATTTTCACATATAGAATTGTATTCCGCACGGTTGTCCGAAACAAAATTAAAAAGTATAATATTCTCGTATTCAAGACCTTTAGACTCCTGCACAGAGAACAGCAATGGCGATTGAAACATGGCCCTGGCCTTGGCTTTATCTTCGTTTCTAAGAACAACAACAGCGTATTTAACCGAAAGCCTGGTTTTTCGGCCCAGTTCTGCGACGGCATTGCCTTTGTTCTCAATGAAAGCAACGTCGCCTTTGTTTTCTGATACTGTTTTTACCAGGTAGTTGCTCTCTTTGTCAATAGAACCGAAACGGGCATTTTTTATTTTC
>CAZOSQ010000584.1:0-1824 GCA_964582245.1 uncultured Bacteroidales bacterium
TATCTTCAATTGGTATTTGAATTGGACTATAACCATGGAAAACAACTGGAACTTGATCAAGAATTAAAATTCTCGACAACTGGAAATCCACAAGAGTATGTCTCTAAAATAAAATCTATCGGGACACTTGTTGAAGAAAATAATAAAATTGACTGTTATTCCAGCAGTATAAAAAATGATGGAAGCCTAAAACCAGGTATGAAAGTTAAAATAAAAATTTCCATTGATCCTTCTGAAGTTTATGTTTTGCCGGAATCCTCCATAATAAATGAAGGAAAAGATAGTTATATTTTTGTCCAGGAACATGGACTAACTAAAAAAATACCTGTTATCACGGGTAGACAACATGAAGGATACGTGGAAATCCTCGAGATAAATGAAGTTTTGGATAAGAAAATAATAAAAAATACAAATAATCCCGGTAGATAAAGGGATCCTGGATAAGAAAATAATCATCCATGCTTTGTTATACTTTTTCTTGTTTCAAGAACGTTTAAAAAAATTATTCAAAAATTAAATTAAAAGATAATTATAATAGTTCAACAACTACTATTATTTTTGTGTTAACATATTCAAAAAGACACCTATGGAAAAACGGAAACAAAATATCCTGGTTGTAGTTTCAATCTTGTTGCTTATAGCAGTAGGATTTTTAACTTGGCAGTATTTGAAACAAAAAGATCAAATTGAAGAAACTGTTCTCGCGAAAGAAATTATCGAGGAGAGAAAAACTGAATTGGAAGGCGAATTAATGAATTTGCATGACGAGTATGATAACTTGAAAACAACCAATGACAGTATTAATATCAAGTTAGAAGAAGAGCAGGAAAAAATTCAACGACTTTTATCCTTGAATCGTTCCAATGCTCAAAAAATTAAGCTGTATAGCAAAGAATTAACAACCTTGCGGGAAGTGATGCGTAGTTATATTGTGCAAATTGACTCCTTGAACCGCAGGAACCAGTTTTTGATGGCCGAAAATGTCGAGGTAAAAAATAAATTAAAAGACACTGAAACCAAAAAACAGGAGCTAGAAGAGGAAAAAGAAAACTTAACTAATAAGGTATCCATGGCTTCTATCCTAAATGCCAAACAAATTGACGTGGTTCCCATGAATAGAAGAAGCAAAGAAAAATACAAAATCAACAAGATAGAAAAAATTAAAACTTGCTTCACCTTGCGGGAAAATCCTATTATAGAACCGGGAATTAAAACAGTTTACCTCCGGATAGAACGGCCTGATAATGTGGTTTTGTCTAATTCCGATGCTGAATTAATACAAATTGGTGACGATCAGCTTGCTTACACGGCCAGCCGTGATGTAACTTATGAAAATAAAGATGTTGATATGTGCATATACTGGGATAATGCAAATGACCAACTAATAGACGGTTCATACGAGATATATCTTTATGAAAGTGGAAATTTAATTGGAAATTCAACATTCGAATTGAAATAGTTTTTTACTAATTCAATAAAAATCAATGGTATATGATTAAAATCGGATAATTTATTTTGCCCTCATGCTCTCTTTCGCTACCGCTTCAGGGGAGTAAAACCGGGCGTCCATTTACTTTTTTTCCTCCAGGCTTTGCCCCGCTGAAGCTTCAACGAAAGCGTAGTGAAACAGTCATTGACTGATTTTAAACCGGGACAACAAAAAGCCGCGATTAAAACAAGCAACACAATTTCAACCAACTACCACTTTTTAGAATAGTAAACAACGGAACGAAGATAACTCGTGAACACCTTTAAAAATAATCATTTCATGAATAAACTTTGCAGATACCTTACTGCCCCGATTTTGCCTTGCTGTTATTCCCG
>CAZOSQ010000585.1:0-1823 GCA_964582245.1 uncultured Bacteroidales bacterium
GTAAAACGATCTTTAATAAAAGGGAATTTTACAAGGATTACAAAACCTTATAATATTTCTTGAGTATTTTGGATGAGATTAAAAAAAATGAGCCATTTAATTTTGATAAAAATTAAAAATAAAAAGGAATTGATATGTCATTGGATTTTGTAAAAAGGACTAATCTATTTATCACTCCTAATGCCGAAAGGGTTCTTATCAGGTATTTTGCACCCGGTAACCCGTTGCGGATTACCCGTGTTTTGGCTAGGGTAATGTCATTAAAGGATGAATTAGTAAAACAGATGCTTGAACAGGTTTTAAATAAATTCGGTGATAGGCATTACCAAATCAAGCATAACTTCATAAAACATTTTGAATCGGTTCGTCAATACATGTTAACAGATATTGAACCGGATGAAGATCGTAAGTTACTTATCGGGGCTTATTTTACCAGCGAATATGCACTGGAATCTGCTGCAATATTTAATCCATCCATGGTACCGCATTTTGATCAATCTGGTTTGAAAAAAGGCGAAACTCGTTTTATTCTTAGCTTAAGAGCTACCGGTGAAGGTCATATTTCTTCTGTAGAATTTAGAACCGGAATAATCACGAAGAACCACCAGGTGATTATTGAAGAACCCGGACCTTTTGTAACCTACCCGGAGAGAATAGCTAACCCGATATACGAGAAACTTAGCTTCATGCGAAAGTTATACGAGATTGGTATTGACAATGAATATTCCCAGCAGGTATTAGCCAACTTGCCGCCCAATTTTAGTTTAGAGCAATTAATCAATAGCATCAATTACCAGGTAAAGAAAGAGCCATTAAAATCCGCCAGGTTTGAGATAACTATCGAAAAGATGAAGTGGCTAGCCGAATCGAACCATGAAGTTCAATTTGAACCTTCACTTCCCCTGGGTGAAAGGGTGATTTTTCCATATATCTCTAACGAGAAAAAGGGAATTGAAGATGCCCGATTTGTGCGCTACGAGGAAGATGGAACCTATAAATATTATGCAACCTATACGGCTTATGATGGGAACAATTTTCTTCCCCAGCTAATAGAAACAGAAGATTTTAATTATTTCCGGTTTATCACCCTCAATGGAAAGGCAGTGCAGAACAAGGGGATGGCCTTGTTCCCAAGGAAAATTAATGGTAAATACTGTATGTTATCACGTCAAGATAACGAGAATATATATATTATGTACTCGGATAACATACATTTTTGGCATGAAACCACCTTGATAATGAAACCTTCTTACCCTTGGGAATTCGTCCAACTTGGAAACTGCGGTTCTCCCATTGAGACTGAAAAAGGATGGTTGGTTTTAACACATGGTGTGGGGCCAATGCGTCGATACTGTATCGGTGCCATTTTACTGGATAAAGATGATCCCGGTAAGATCATAGGAAGATTGGAATCACCATTGCTTGAACCTGATGAAAATGAGCGAGAAGGATATGTACCAAACGTGGTTTACACATGTGGAGCCATGGTGCATCAAGGGAAACTTGTACTTCCTTACGCAATGTCCGATTATGCGACAACTTTTGCTGTTGTTGATGTGGATTTACTCCTGGATTCAATGTTAAACAATAAGAATATTTAAAATTTATGAGAATTGGATACATTTCTTCTTACCCACCTATTGAATGTGGTATTGCGACTTACACGGAGGCCCTTAATAAGGCCGTTACCAAATTAAACAATGAAACTTTTGTTATAAGCCAGTTTGGCGCACAGGGAGAAAAAGTATTTCCCGTTTTTATGCCGGAAAGTTCCTCATTCGCATCTGATGTTTATTTCACTGGTGCAAGAATGACCCCGGATG
>CAZOSQ010000586.1:0-1821 GCA_964582245.1 uncultured Bacteroidales bacterium
ACACATTGCAAAACGACCATACTTTGGATACAATGGAGGAGGTGTTATTTGTCATAATAGTTTTATCTTAATATTTTAAGATTGAGCCGAAAGCTTGTGTCAAGGTTTATTTTGATGGATTTTTCTGATAGTAATTTAGCTATTTCATCATTTGAAAATAGCACGTTTCGTAAATCCCGGGCTACAGCTGTACCTGAAATATTATTCTTAACTTCACCGTCCTCTATTTCCAGATTGAATGTATAGTTATCCCTTTCTCCAACCTTATCAAAATCCACCCTGTTCATATCGATTGAAGTATCTTTTGCTCCTTTCAGGTTTTCCAGTATTTTTGGCGTAATTGTTTCCCAAAGCTCTACATATAAGTTTTTGCTTTTCCCTCCGGCACCAGCTAATAGATTTACCTGCTTTTTATTTTCCTTTGGCAAAAAAACCAATCTTTCATCAGTTTTAGTTTCAGAGTTTTGGTTTTGTTCACCGATTCCATGCGCTAATTTGCCGCACTCCAGACGCTTTGCCTTTATTGTTTGAAGATATGGATTCGTGGGATTCTTTGATAAATTCAGTAATGGCTTGCAAATATTGATCAATTGCGTTTCCAAATGATCAATAACCTTTGGAGGTTCCGGGTATTCAAAAAATGACATCCCGATGTTTTCCTTCATCCATATCGTCAATCTGGTTTCACTAAAATCGTTAAATTTATAGTGCGTGTATCTTTTTTTAGCGAAATCGGACTTATTTCGCGGTATGGGGACAAGCTCAAGTTGATCCATTAAAAATGCCCCCAATGTTCTTCGCAGGGTAGAGCTTCCTGTTTTGCCATCGGCGAAATGGGTTTTCTTGTCTCTTGAATCCGAACTGGATTCGGTTTTGCCAAGATAGATGATTTCATCATTCTCGGGTTTTACGCCAGGTACCGGAAATTCATCGCCCATAAAAAACATGGCGTAGATACCGGGTTTTAGTGAAAATGCTTTGATCTCGTTAAATGGCATTCTTTCCTTCCGTAGGAAAGCCAGAATCTCCTCATTGCCGGGATATTTCTTCATATGTGCTGGGTTTAACTGATTGTTTGCTTTTTAATGCTTTCCACCAACTTCTCCGCCGGCTCCCAATCCGGTTCACGGCGACAGGCTTCTATTTCAGTTTCGGTGAGTAGTTCGCCGCTGAATGCCTTTTTCAGGATGCTTTGGCGCAGCGCTTCCGATCTGGCAAAGGCGGTATCGATGTTTTTCTCCAGGTCGTCGCAAATGGAAAAACGGGTTTCGATTTCCCGGACGATCTCTGCCTGCTCTCTTAATGCAGGTAGAGGGATAGGAAGTGATGATATGATCGTTTTATTTATTGAAGCGAGATTTGTTGTTTGTTTGCCATTCTTAAAAAAATAGTCTTTACCCATTGGCGAACTCGAATAATAACTTAAGAAATAAGGGTTTAATTTGCGTTTATCAACTCTGGCTCTAAATATGTGATTTTGATGAATGCAATTTTCAATTTCATTTTTCCAGACGGTACCCCTTCCTAATTTATCTTTATCACCACCTTCAGTAAATAACACATCTTCAAATTTCAGCAGGTATTTTTTAAAATCATCTTCGGTGACTTCGATGTACTTAATCACGTCCAGGTTTAAATAACCGTCCTGTACATTCGCTACCCTCAAATATGGATAGGAATTTAATTTCTTACCACTATTCTTTTTCCCTTTTGTCACACCACCAATGTTATCTGCTAATTCCTTTAACCTAACCATGGGATACTCCCCCTCAAACGCCTTTTTCAGCACTGCCTGGCGGTAGATTTTGAGTTGCTCACGGG
>CAZOSQ010000587.1:0-1815 GCA_964582245.1 uncultured Bacteroidales bacterium
ATATACTTAATTGTATGCCTTATTCCGGCACTTTTCAAACCCTCAGAAATTTTTTCTTTTAAATACAGCCCTATATCATAATATTTAATATTGCCGGACATATCCTTTTCATTTTCTTCTTTTTCAAATAGATATTGCCCCGCTCCTTCTGCCACCACGATAACGGCATGATGCCTGGACTCCAATCTCTTTTTTAACAATGTAAGAAATCCTCTTTCCCCCCAAAGATCAAATTCCATTTCGGGTACCAGGATAAAATTAACTTCCTGGCTAGCCAGGGTTGCATGCGCTGAAATAAACCCCGAATCACGACCCATGAGTTTAATCAATGAGATTCCATTATAAGCCCCCCTGGCCTCGTTATGAGCATCGGTAACAATTTCAGATGCCTTGGCAAAAGCCGTTTCGAATCCGAAAGATTTTTCAATAAAGTTAATATCGTTATCAATGGTCTTGGGTATCCCACCAACTGAAATTTTTAAATTTCTCCTCTTGATTTCTTTATGAATTTCATGCGCTCCCTTAAGAGTTCCGTCTCCACCAATAGCAAAAAGTATATTGATATTCATTCTCTCAAGGGCATCCACTATCGCTTTCACATCTTGGTTACCGCGAGAAGAACCTAAAATAGAACCGCCATAAAGGTGAATATTTTCTACAACTTCCGGTGTTAATGGTATGGTTGAATGACGGTATTTCGGGATAAATCCCTCGTAGCCGTACTTAACACCGGTTACATTTTGCACTCCATACCGATAATTAAGGGTTAGTACCAATCCCCTTATCACATCATTTAAACCGGGACATAATCCCCCGCAAGTAACAATGGCAACCTTGGTTTTTGACGGATCAAAATATATTTTTTCCCGGGGACCCGATTTTTCAAAAGAAATAGGATCCTCACCTTTCTCCATACAATTTTTGTAATATGAGAGACTCGTATTATAAACAACCCTATCTTCCTCGTTAACATAATTATAAATATCATCCCCAAAAATATGAGATAATTTTAATGGTGAATCTACCGTGCAAGTTCCTAATGTTTTTATCTTATATTCTTCATTCATATTTATTAAATTTTAAATAATAAAAATAGGTATGAAAGTTTCCCGAAAGACAAATAAATCATACGATTTACAAAATGTCTACCTGCAATTAAATGTGCCGGTATTTTTTTTATATTTATCCAAGTACTCAATTGCCTGTTTACTATTATAAATTAGTGGTACCCGGGGTTTTCTGAAAACTCCATATTTTTCCAAACTTATAAAATATCATTGAATAATCGAAAACTATTTTTTAATTCTTAACACATTTGGCATTTTAATTGTTTATAATGAATTGGTTCTATAAGAATACTACAACAAAGGGTAAAAGTGGTTTAAGAAAATTTCAAGATGATATCATGCAATACTTGAAATACAAAATATAAAGATAAATTACATGATTGAAAAGAATGAAATCATTGGTTTTCTAATCACAAATTATAGAATTTAAATTTACAAGGAATTAGTATTATTAGATCGTCAACGTTGAACAGGTATTTCTTTTATTATCGAATCTTCATGCTATGTTTTACATAAGCATGAAAATTCCACAAGATTGAGGGGTGAAAAACTATTACGCATGATAATAAAAGCATAAACCATTAAAAAACAATTATTTACTGATGAAACAGACCATGTCTGATCTATTCATGAGACAAACAGGATATATGATTAAAAAGGAGTGGCAAATTATTATTTTAATCGCATTTTTAAACATATGAAACATCCATGTTTACAAAACACAAACACATTTATAAAAAAATCATTA
>CAZOSQ010000588.1:0-1805 GCA_964582245.1 uncultured Bacteroidales bacterium
TTTAGCCGCGGGTATGCTTAAAATCTCCGGGATTGAATATAATGAACTGCTTTTAGATCCCATGTGTGGTTCCGGAACATTACCCATAGAAGCTGCCTTGATGGCAAATGGACTCTTCCCGGGGGATATCGGGAGAAAGTATAGCTTCATGAATTGGAAAAATTTTGATATCGACTTATATAAACACGAAATAGAAAGTATTCCAAGAATAAAAAAAAACATCCCCATTTGGGCTTCTGATATAAACCCTAAAAATATTGTAATATCCAGGAAAAACGCCAAAAAAGCAAACGTAGAAAAATTAATACGGTGGAAAACTATTGATTTTTTTGATTTATCCCCACCCGAACAAGAAGGCGTGGTTGTTTTTAATCCTCCATATGGTGAGCGTATTAAACACGAGGACATCAATTTTTTTTATAAAAAGGTTTCAGATCAATTAAAACAAAAATATAATCAATATGATATTTGGATGCTTTCTTCTAACGAGGAAGCATTAAAATATTTTTCTCTAAAAGCTTCTAAAAAAATTACCTTATTTAATGGATCATTAAAATGTAAATTTTTACATTTTGAGATGTATAAAGGATCGAAAAAATCAAAGTATAAAAAAAATATTTATTCAAAAGAAAAAAATAAATAATGAAAAAAAATGGTCATCTCAATGACAGGAAACTATAGTATTAAAAAATTATAGTTTTATTAATTTCATAAGGGGTTATACTACTTTTTTTTTATATATTTGCTTAAAATATTAATACCGGTTACTTCTGGAACAAAGCATCTATTTATGAGTTTCGACTTGAACATGTTTTTTGAAGATTTAAGCCAGGGAAATGTAATTTTGGCTTATAAAGGTACTGTAACAGGTGACCTCATTAATGATGTGCTAGAAGTCGTTGAAAACAAACTGGAAGAAAACCAGGAAGAAATTAAAATAAGGAAAAAAATTTATAACGTATTAGTAGAAAGCCTTCAAAATCTATACCATCATATAGATGGTGTACCTGATTACCTTGAAGAGAAATTTGCAATTATCGTGGTTTCTAAAATAAACCACGAGTACAAGATTTCCGTTGGAAATTATATTCCTAATGATAAAATTGATTTTTTGAAAGACAAAATTGATAAGATTAACTCCTTATCTAAAGAGGAATTAAAAGATATGTACAAGTTCATACTAAATCATCAAAGATTATCTGCCAAAGGTGGTGGTGGTTTAGGGTTAGTTGATATTGCAAGGAAAACAGGAAAAAAACTTGAATATAATTTCGAAAAACAAGATAATAACTACTGTTTTTATATTTTGAATATATTTATTTAATTAATAATAAAAGTTGCTAATATGGAACTGGAACCAATTTCAATAGAAGGAACTGCCAAAACCCCATCGGTGAAATTTGATGCTGATAAGGGAATTATGGAGATAAAAGGAAGATCCATACCTGAAAACTCGATTGAATTTTATAAGCCGTTGGTAGATTGGTTAGAGCAATACGCAGAGAAACCACTTAATCAAACAGTGGTAAATGTTCAACTCGAATATTTCAATACAAGTTCATCCAAGTGTATCCTGGATGTTTTCAAAAAATTGGAGGCGATACATAAGGCAAATAATCAAATTACCATCAATTGGTATTATGAAGAGGATGATGAGGATATGCTGGAAGCCGGTGAAGATTATGAATCAATTATAAGGGTTCCTTTTAAAATGATAGAAATAGTGGATTAATTGTATTTTGTCCTTTTCAATCCATGCCAGGTTAGGTCTGCCGGGTAACTGGGATATCCACTGAATTTAGGGA
>CAZOSQ010000589.1:0-1774 GCA_964582245.1 uncultured Bacteroidales bacterium
AAAGAAATACACGATTATATATTTGGAAAATTAAAGGATATTAAGGAACAAGCGGCAGTACCTGTTTTGGTGAATGCTGTAAAAAATGAACAATTCTCCCATGAACGAACCATGTTGGTTGCCTCCTGCTGGCAAAGTAGCTTGGATTTTACTGACTACCTGGATGTTTTTATTGATGTCGCTTTAAAAGATAGTTTAGAGACTACCATTGAAGCATTCACAGTTATTGAATCATATATTACCAATTTAAAGTCTAATGAATTAAATAACCTTATTGCCAAGGTAAAAGACCATATTTCCGAATCAGGTAAAGAAAAGGAAGCACTATTAGCAGAACTGGTAAAAGTTCTTTCCCAAGCACGTGATATTTCATTGGCCCGTGAAAATGCTCAATAAAATTTTAAAACCAGGGTAAATTTCCTGTAATTATAATCATATAAGGTATAATTCCTTCCCTGAAATAATTCAAAAATAGGATGAATAAAGAAATTTCCTTAACATTTTTTCTTAATTTAGAATTTATCTACCTATTTTGATGATTCAATTTGTTAAATTTTATGTATCTTGGCATCCTCAAAAAATTAGTACACTATAGAAACTAAAACCCTTACAATTTTAGATCATTAAATAATAGTTGAACATAATGTAATATCCACAAGAATTTATAAGTTCCACCAATCATATGTAAAATAAAAATTTTAAAAAATAATATATGAAAATTCTTCTTATTTCACCAACCATAGACTCAAAGAAAAGAACAAACAAAGGACTTATGATGCCACAACTTGCACTTTATATTCTTCAAGGATTAACACCCAAGGAACATGAAGTAAAAGTGATCGAAGAAGAAACGGATGAAATAGACCTGGATGAAAATTGTGATTTAGTTGGTATAAGTTGTATGACTGCGAATGCTCCAAGGGCTTATGAACTTAGTTTAGAGTTTAAAAAAAGGGGTAAACCAGTCGTACTTGGTGGAGTGCATCCAACCATACTTCCGGATGAAGCCCTGGGTTATGCAGATAGCGTGGTAATAGGAGAAGCAGAAGGTGTATGGGAATCTTTATTGCAAGATTTTGAAAACAATCAATTGAAAAAACGATACCATAACCCTTCGCCCGATCTACAAAAATATGTTCCCAAAGATTTTAATAGAATAATTAAAAGAAGGTTGTTTAACCTCATCCCAATAATGACTACCAGGGGATGTCCTTATGATTGTGATTTTTGTTGTGTTACTAATCTTTTTGGAAAAAAAATCAGGCATATACCTATTGAGAATGTTGTGCGCGATATAAAAGAATCAGGAGCAAAAAACTTCATGTTTTTGGATGATAATATAATAGGGCATCCAAAATATGTGAAAGAATTATTCAAGGCAATTAAACCATTAAAAATAAAATGGGTAGGACAAGCATCTGTTTCATTGTTAGTGAAAGATACTGAATTAATGCAATTAGCAGCTGACAGTGGATGTAAAGCCTTATTTTTTGGTATCGAAAGCGTATCGGAAGAACAACTAAAAACCATGCGTAAAGCCTTTAGCGAAATAAAAGAATTAGAAAATGCCTTAAAGAAAATTAAGAAAATGGGGATCCTTATTCATGCATCAATAGTATTTGGGTTTGATAATGATAATAAAGAAATATTCGACGAAACTGTAAAATTTTTAATTAAAAATAAAGTAGGAACAGTTTCTTTCAATATTTTAACTCCTTATCCCGGCACGAAAATTCATGAGGATCTAAAAAAAGAACAAAGAATTACCACTACT
>CAZOSQ010000590.1:0-1773 GCA_964582245.1 uncultured Bacteroidales bacterium
TATGTATTGTACTTCTTTTACATTTACCTCGGAAAGAATTAAGGCTTTTACGGCTTCAAATTTTTGCCTGAAATCTTCGTTAAAAACGGGAACCATAATTTTGCTTAAAGGCTGTCTCACCTTGATGTTTACTTTTCTTCGTAAAGCGAGGATCATGGAGGAAACCTTTTGGGCTATATCCATTCGTTCTTCCAGGTCTTTATCAATTAAATTATCGTCATAATTAGGAAAATTTGATAAATGAACCGAAGAATAAGGTTCTTTTCCCGTTACGTTATTCAAATCATTATATAGTAAGTCCATGTAGAAAGGAGCGATAGGGGCGGCTAATTTTGCAATATTCACCAGGCAGGTATACAATGTTTGGTATGCGGATAACTTATCCATATCCATTTCTCCTCCCCAATATCTTTTCCTGTTTAACCTTACGTACCAGTTGCTTAAATTTTCTGTTACAAAATCTTGTATCATTCTCCCCGCCTTGGTAGGTTCATAATGATTATAACTTTCTTCCACCTCTTTCTGGAGGGTATTTAAGAGGGAAATTATCCAACGGTCAATTTCTGGTCTTTCGTTTACAGGTATTTCCGGCTTGTTGTAAGTGAAATTATCTACATTTGCATAAAGTGCGAAAAAAGAATATGTATTGTAAAGTGTACTAAAAAATTTTCTTTTTATTTCTTCCACTCCTAGGCCATCAAATTTTAAGTTATCCCAGGGTTGGGCATTGGTAATCATGTACCAACGCAGTGGATCCGCCCCATGTTTTTCTATCGTATCAAAAGGATCCACGGCATTTCCAAGGCGTTTCGACATTTTGTTCCCGGTTTTATCCAGTACCAGGCCATTGGATATTATGTTTTTAAAGGCTACGGAATCAAATAACATACCCGCTATGGCATGTAAAGTAAAAAACCATCCGCGGGTTTGGTCGACACCTTCAGCAATAAAATCAGCAGGGAAATTATCCTTGAACATATCCTTATTCTCGAAAGGATAATGATGCTGTGCATAAGGCATGGCACCTGAATCAAACCAAACATCAATGAGGTCAAGTTCCCGATGCATTTTTTTCCCAGAGGGCGAAACCAATACAATTTCATCAACCAAGGGTCTATGTAAATCAAATAAATGATAGTTTTCCTTGGAATTATTTCCTTCTTCAAAATTAGCCAAGGGATTTTCTTTCATAAATCCAGCTTTTATGGATTTATCTATTTCAGTTTTAAGTTCGTTGACCGAACCTATACAAATTTGCTCGTTTCCTTCTTCAGAAACCCAAATAGGCAATGGTGTTCCCCAGTATCTCGACCTGGATAAATTCCAATCAACTAGGTTCTCCAGCCATTTGCCGAAACGACCCGATCCTGTTGATTCAGGTTTCCAGTTAATGGATTTGTTCAATTCCATCAATTTTTCTTTGACAGCGGTAGTCCTGATAAACCAGGAATCCAGGGGGTAATATAATACGGGTTTGTCTGTTCTCCAGCAATGAGGATAAGAGTGGACGTGTTTTTCAATCCTGAAAGCCTTGTTTTCCTTTTTCAGGGCTACAACTATATCAACATCCACGGTGGCATCCTGGTCTGTCAAGGTTTCATCATAAGCATTCTTCACGAATTTTCCCGCAAAAGGAGCGTAAGAATTATCATTCACGAATTGCTCAATAAATTCCGGGTCAAGATCTTCCAGGGGAATGAAACGACCTTTTTTGTCTACCAGCGGACTTATATTTCCATCTTTCGTGGTTACAACAAGTGGGGGAATATCATT
>CAZOSQ010000591.1:0-1760 GCA_964582245.1 uncultured Bacteroidales bacterium
ACAATACAACCCTCACCTTTATTTACTGTTTCATCGATAATAGAGGAAGGGGCAATTAAATTAGGAAAGTTAAAACCAAAGACTTTTAATTTTTTAATAATTTTTTCTTTCTTTTCTAACAAATCCATATTTCCGGCTATACCGAAGGCTGCAGAACAGTTTTTATTCTTATTTATAACTTCTTTTAAAACTGAATCATCTCCTAAGTAGGATACATTAAATAAATCACCTTTGTTAGTATTATCAGTATAACCGATAATATCAAATTTTCCAGTCTTTTCAATGAGCCTTATGACTTTTTTAGCAAAATCGCCACCTCCGATTATTACTATCTTTTCTTTTTTCATCTTTTTTATTTACAATGCTAATTTTTTTAAGACGGATTATTTTTTTATTTTTTCACTTTTAATAATAGTTCTATAGGCTTTTAGTATATCTTCCTTAATTATATTATTATTATACATTTCATACGCCTTTTTATAAGCTTGCTCAGCTTTTTTTATTCTGTAAGTTCTATTTTTTAATAGATTTATTATTGATTTTGATAATTCTTCTATATTATGGAGATTAACTAGAGAAACTATTTCATCATTTCTATTTAATTCAGGAATGCTTCCTGTATTATATGCAACTACCGGTAATTTTAAAAACATACTTTGGATTATTGTACCGGGTATCATATCATAATAAGTTGGCAGTACTGATATCTTTGCTTTTGATGCTTCTTTAAACACTTCATCCTGAGAGGGTAAAAAGCCTACCCATCTAATATTTCGTTCAATATTATTCTCTTTACAAAATTGTTTTAATTCTTTCAGATATTTTTGATTTGCATTTCCAATGATTAAAACCTTTAAATCTGGTATTTCTTTTTTAATGAGTACAATTGCTTTTAATAAGTCTTCAATACCTTTATTTTTTGTGACCCTTGCAAAATAAACCATGTCATAAGGTTTTTTTTCACTAGGTTCCCTAATTGAAGTTACGCTTTGTGGATTATTATAAAAATGCATTTTTGCCTCAGGATTAATTTCCTTTAGTACATTTTTCATAGTTTCCGTTCGATATCCAAAATGCTTAAAATTTCGGTAAATATATAGCTCTCTCTTTATCCTTCTTTTAACACGCGGCTCTTTTGAGTTAGGGACTATCTTATGCAGAAAGCCTTGCAAGGTAACTAAAATTGGATATTTGTCTTTAAATTGAATAGCCACAGAGGAAAACTCGTTTTCTGCACCATGCAGATGAATAATGTCGGGATCTATCTTACTTACGTTGCTTTTTACATTTATCTTCCACCAAAAAAAATCCGTCCAAAAATCAAATTTAAAGATTTTAGGCCATTGTCTGCCAATAAAAGGCATCCCGCTTCTTATAAAGTGATATTTAATTCCATCTTTCTCAAAATATTTATTTTTCACCAACCACCTATGAGGTGCAATTATATGCAGATCGATCTCATCAGAATTTTCAAATAATGGAATAAGATTTTTTATCCACGGTGCATATTCTTTACTACGCTTTAGTGGCTTAATATAATTTTGCACCTCTTCATTTGAAAAGTAGCATATCCAGATTACCTTAATTTTTTTACCCATAATACTTATCTTATACTACTTGGCAAATTCACCATTCTCTCTTCCAGGAATTCAGCATTTTCCAAATTTCCGGTTTGGGCATCTTTGAACATTTCCAGCTTATTCAATAACTGCCAAACCGGGCGGGTCATTACACCATTTTCATTTGTGTACTTTAAAAAG
>CAZOSQ010000592.1:0-1758 GCA_964582245.1 uncultured Bacteroidales bacterium
TTTTTAGTTATAGGTTTATCAGGAAATACACGTATCCAGATCTGTCCTTCACGTTTCATGTACCTGGTTACTGCCTGCCTTGCTGCTTCAATTTGTCTCCCTGTTATCCAGGCAGTTTCCAAAACCTTAATACCGAAAGATCCAAATGCCAGTTGGTTGCCTCTTTGGGCATTCCCTTTCATCCGGCCTTTCTGCATTCTCCTAAATTTAGTCTTTTTCGGCTGTAACATCGTTTTCGTGTTGTTTATTTATATTTTAAATTCTATTATTTTCTTCCTTTTCTAAAACCTTTTGGTTTAGATGATTTGGCTCCTATGTTGGGGGATAAATCCCTTTTTCCATATACTTCTCCTTCGCAAATCCAAACTTTTACACCAATAAGTCCTACCTTGGTCAAAGCTTCTGAAAGAGCATAATCAATATCAGCCCGAATGGTATGAAGGGGTGTTCTTCCTTCTTTATACATCTCACTTCTTGCCATTTCGGCACCACCAAGTCGTCCAGAAACAAGAATTTTAATTCCTTCAGCACCCATTCTCATTGTAGATGCAATTGCCATTTTGATGGCCCTTCTATAAGATATTTTTCCCTCAATTTGCCTGGCAACATTATTGCCGACAATAGTAGCATCAAGTTCTGGTCTTTTTACTTCAAATATATTAATTTGAACTTCTTTCTTCGTGATCTTTTTTAATTCTTCTTTCAATTTATCAACCTCTTGTCCACCTTTACCAATGATGATTCCCGGCCTAGCAGTATTCACTGTAACAGTTATCAGCTTTAAAGTTCTCTCTATAATAACTTTAGAGATACTTGCCTTGGCAAGCCTGGCATTCAGGTACTCCCTGATTTTTGTATCCTCAACAAGTTTGGCTGAATAATCATTTCCTCCGTACCAGTTTGAATCCCATCCTTTTATAATGCCTAATCGGTGGCTTATTGGATTAACTTTTTGTCCCATGAATTATTATTTAGTTTCGTTATTTTCTACGTTTGATGATTCTTCGATCACGTCAGCAAAATCCATACTATCTTCGGTTCTACTACCAAGAATGACAGTAACATGATTTGATCTTTTTCGAATTCTAAAAGCCCGTCCTTGAGGTGCAGGGCGCAATCTTTTAAGAGTTCTTGATTGATCCACGTAAATTTCTCTTATATACAAGTCGGCATCTTCTATTCTTACACCTTCATTTTTAACTTGCCAATTTGCAATTGCTGACATGACAAGTTTTTCAACCCGGCTAGATACCTCCTTTTGACTGAATTTTAATAAATCCAATGCTCTATTCACTTCTACACCTCGTATCATATCAGTCACCAATCTCATTTTGCGTGGTGAAGTTGGGCAGTCTTTTAATACCGCGAAAGCCAAGTTTTTCTTCTCTTCCTTATACTGGTTAGCTCTATTTCTTTTTCGTGCACCCATTTCTTTAACTTTTACTTTTTGCTAAAAGATTATTTTTGTTTACCACCATGACTTCTGAAAATTCTTGTAGGTGCAAATTCTCCTAATTTATGCCCCACCATGTTTTCAGTAATATATACAGGTATAAATTTATTCCCATTATGCACGGCAACCGTATGACCTACAAAGTCAGGAGAAATCATGGATCTTCTAGACCATGTTTTAATAACCGTCTTTTTCCCTCCGGAATTCATGTCAACTACTCGCTTTTCAAGCTTGTAATCAATAAAAGGTCCCTTTTTCAATGATCTACTCATAGCCTGTTTATTTTATTTTTTTCTTCTTTCAAT
>CAZOSQ010000593.1:0-401 GCA_964582245.1 uncultured Bacteroidales bacterium
TGCGAATTCGTGCACATCATCAATAATCAATACATCTATCATCTGGTAAAAATGGAGGAAATCATTTTTATTATTATTCCTGATGCTGTCGACAAACTGGGTCTGGAATTTATTTGCGTTAACGTAAAGTACAGTTTTATCGTTAAACTTTTCTTTTACTTCAATTCCTATGGCCTGGGCAAGATGCGTTTTTCCCAGGCCGGAATCACCATAAACAAATAATGGGTTGAAAGCTGTGCCTCCTGGATTATTCGCAACTGCATAACTGGCAGAACGTGCAAGACGATTACATTCTCCTTCAACAAAATTATTAAAGGAGTAGGTTGGATTTAACCTGGGATCAATATTAAGTTTTTTAATTCCCGGAATTACAAAAGGATTTTTTATAGCGGTTTCCTCAT
>CAZOSQ010000593.1:411-1747 GCA_964582245.1 uncultured Bacteroidales bacterium
GGACTGGAACGGGTTTGTTTTTTAAGTCTTTGCCCCCGTTCCGTGCAGGAAATTTAACCGTATAGGGTTTGTTGTTTGTAAAGGTATTATTCTGCATCACAACGCTATACTCAAGCTTGGCATCATTTCCAAGCTCTTTTCTTAATACCTTTTTCAGGATATCGATGTATTGTTCCTCAAGATACTCGTAAAAAAAAGGACTGGGTACCTCAATTGTGAGGACATTGGCATCAAGCTTTAGGGGGACGATTGGTTCAAACCATGTACGGTAACTAATTGACGGTACATTATCTTTTATTACCTTGAGGCAACTGTTCCATACTTGTTGATGCATTACTGAAAAATAGTTTTAAAGTCTCGTAAAATACTAGTTATTTCCGTGGAGCAATCGAAAAGCTAAGATTGTGAAAAAATGTCTAAAAAAAAAGTAAAATCACACTTGATTTTTATAAGTAAATTACATTGAAGTTATATTCAGGCGATTAAAATGAATAAAAAATCAAAAAAAAAATAATTAACAGATAATCAATAAGATAGAAATACCGAAGCTTAAAAAATTGTTAATTAAATGTTTAGGAAAGGCTATTAATGTTATGGTATAAATAAATTAACATTGATATTTTTATTCATCAAAAATAATGAAAAAAAACTGCTGTATTTAAGGCCTGAATTTCTATTGTTATTCTCATAACAGTAGATTTTTGAAAAAAAATGAATTTTTTAGTTCTTATTTTTACCTCCGAAAATGGAAAACTGAACATATCGTTTTGGATTCTCATTCAGATCCTGAAGAAGTATATCCAGACTTTGTATCGAAGAATTAAGGTTATTGTATAAACTGTCGCTGGTAGCAAGCAATCCGAGTGAACCTTCCCCTTTATTGATTTTTTCAAGAAGCAATGAACTTTCCTCAAAAGTCCTGTTAATGGAACTTATCATTTCACCGACCTGTGCTCTTGCCAACGAATCGCTGATTGATTCAAAGTTACTGAATATAGTATCTAGTTTAACCCGGTTTTCACTTAATTTTTTACTTATTAGATTCAATGATTGGAAAGTAGCAGAAAGATCACCTTTTGGTCCAAGTTGTTCTTCCAGGTTTTGTGATATGGAATTGAGACTTGAGATGGCACTTTTAAGATTACCGGAAGTTTCGCTATCAAGAACATAATTTAAAGAACTTACCAGGGAGTCAATCTCGCTGATAGCACTTTCTGCTTTGGATCTTAAGGGAGCGATCTCATCTGTTAAAGAGCTGATCATATCTTTTTCCGTAGTTGAGAAGAGAGTGTCTCCATATTCGTGGTAGGAGGATCTGTCGGAGGGGATAATTCTC
>CAZOSQ010000594.1:0-1741 GCA_964582245.1 uncultured Bacteroidales bacterium
CATTCATAAGAATGATGGCATCCTCCTGTAAATGGATTCATATCATGCATTGTCCAGACTATTGGAATATTTTTAATTTTCTTGAAGAAGGATGGATAATTAATAAAATAAGAAACCCAGTGTAAATGTATTATATCAGGTTTTTCTCTAATTATGTAATCCTCTACCCTATAGAGGCTTAAAGGGCCGCTGAACAATTCATACTCTGGAGGTTTGTTTTTTGTGATAAATTTATTAATAATTCTTGGAAGATATTTTCTGAAATAATTATAAAGTGAAATAAACTTGTTAGTTGTTTCTTGTGGGGACAAATTAATAATAGTTTCATCCGGTGATTCTTCCAGAGTTATTATTTTGGAATCAACTCCGCTTTCTTTCATGGCATTGTGAATTCTTAGACATGCTATCGCGGCGCCTGCCTGAAGGGTGGTAGTTACGTGAAATATTTTCATTACCTAAATATTTTTTTAAATTTGTTTACGAAAGTGCTATTAGGAAGAATGGCAGAATTGTCCATCTTTTTATTAAAAAGAAAACCAAGATTCTTAATATTTTCATTTTCATGAAAGGAAAAATATCCTATTCTTTTCCTGTATTTATTTGCCTGTTCTTTATCATAAAGAACATTTTCCCATTTTCTTACCAGCATTTCGGCATCATTGTTAACATTGGAGCCAAGCTGTTTTATATTATTCTTTTTCGCACCTAACGTATCATCATTATAATGCTCTAAAAAACTATTCTTGGAATCAATACATTTATAGCCTTCCTGTTCCATTTCGAGAATAATATCAGTATCAGCACCATAAAACATGTATGTGTCTTCATCAATATAACCGATATCTTCAAGAGCCTGCTTCAGGTACATACCGTGGTTTACATATAAATGGTCTAAATTATTTGCAACCGCGTATTTTTTTCTTAAAGGCCAGTCATTAAAATAAAAAGCAACAGCACCGATTTTTTCACCGGAATTGATTTTAGTTTCGAATAATTCGTAGCCATTTTTAACGGCATTTTCATGCAAAATAGCGTCGTCACTAATCATACAGATGTACTTGCCCTTAGCCATTTTAAAAGCAAGGTTCATAAAATAGCCCCATGAGCGCCTTTCTATCTTTTTCCCATGCCACTCGCCTCGATTGTGCTGGACTACTGTGATTATATCTTTTTGATTTATCAGCCATTCTAAAGAACCGTCGGTAGATCCGCCGTCAACAACAATTATTTCTGATTTTATTTCTTTTAAACCATTCTGTTCTTTCCTAATTGAGTCAATAGCCAGAGGAAGTAGTTTAATTCTATTGAAAGAACCAAGGACAAATGTAATGTCGCAATTGTATTTTGTGTTTTTCATTATTTCTATTATTTCCATTTTTGAATAAATCTATCAATTTCTTCATCTGTATAAAATTTCTTAATGAAATCATTATTGTAAAAATTTTCTAAATTGTCACCGTCGAAATAAATCTTATTTTTTATCTCAGCATATCTTTCGTTGTGTTTAGATTTTTCTCTAATATTACCTTCTTCCAGTTTTTCTACATCTATTTTAAAATAATAACGGAAAACTTCTTTATAGCAATCATTCAAACATTCTAGTTTCATTAAAAGAAGAGGATATTTTTGGTTGTCATAGATTGTATATCCTTTCTTTTTATCAAAATCCTCGGACATAATATCAATTTTGAGTACGGGTTTGATCTGTTCATTAAACCATAGGCTAATTCTATCCGGCCTT
>CAZOSQ010000595.1:0-1735 GCA_964582245.1 uncultured Bacteroidales bacterium
TCGAGAGAAACATTCTTGCTTGAATAATCATTATACGGGAGATGAAGTAGCAAGACCTTGTTGTCATAAAACTCGTCCAGCAGAAATATAAATTCACCCTTTTCATTGGTAATAGCGTAATCAAGAATGCCCAGCGTATCTTTAAGGGCAAGTAAAATGGTTGTATTGGCAAGGAAGATTCCTGTTTCTTTTTCTTTCAGGATACCTCGAAGCAAAAGACCCTGGTTTTCAAAATAAGGCGGCTGAAATTGCCCCGCGGGTTGCCCACGAAACAATATGTTATCCGAAACACCAGGATTTTTTGGCTTGAGCAATGTGTCAATGGCAGATGGGGGAACACGGCAAACTGATACAGAAAGCAGCGTGGAATCCAAAGATTCAGCCCCGGGTAATGAAATCCTTAACTTTGCTTTTTCCCGGGATTCATATTTCTGCCTTGAAATATCGATATATATACTGTCATCGCGGGGCAATAAGTTTGATGGTTTTCTTGTACCGCATGTTTTTATGGTCGGTACGTCAATCCTTTCAGGTAATCGAGTGTTAAGTCCGGTAATAAATAGGTTGGTTTTAAAAAGGTTTGACAGCGGAAAATTTCGACCAAAACTGGTGTAAACATAGAGGGTGTGAAATCCTCCTGAAAGGGTGTCAGGTAAAATCGTTTTACCGCTTACACTCCTGTTAAAAACAGTATTATGCCAATTATAAACCTGTTCTCCTTCTATATTGTGAAGCGAAAAGTATATGACTTTACTGGAGAATTGACTTGTAAGTGCTGAAATATTGTAGATTTTCACATTATAAAAAAATTCTTCACCTGCTGAAACAACTCTTTTTGGAAGATGAACCACCAGGTTCTCATTTTTCAGGACGCTACAGTCCTGCTGTCCCTCAAGTTGAACATGGAATGAAAGAATGAATAAAATGATAAGTATTTTTACTTTAATTAATGGGGTCATCCGTGTTCGTGTTAAGTCTTATACATGCTCGTTTCATGTTCAATTTCATTAAAAATCTATCCAGAAATCAGGTTTTATTCCGATGCTTCTCCCGCTGGATGCAGGTGGGGTATATTCATCCAGTATTATTTGCTGATATGAATTTTTCCTGGGGGCCCAGAAAAATCCATTTATTACCTCATTTACTGAACTTGCCTCGAAAATACCAAAAACTTTTTTGTCAGGATCAGATATACAATGAATATTACCCTCTACCTGTGAAGGGATCGGGTCAAATACCCTGTCACCTGCCGAAAGTTGTTCATGTATAGCCTCATAGTATTGATAAGTGGCCTTGTCAATACCATAACACTTGTGAATAGTAATCCACCCCATGGGATTAATCGCGGAACTCGTATCGGTTGCCGTACCCGGTTCGAAGTGATATTCCAGGAACCCTGCCTTTCTTTTTTTTACAATTTGTTTGTTGTTAAATTTAGTAGTGGTAGCAAGGTTTGGTAACGGCATGTTATCGTTGATATCCCATACATATACAGGAACGATTTCCCTAACTGACTTGTACCAGTAAAACATCGACAAAGTGATAGTGGTGGTAGTTACCCGGTAATACTGCAGGCTATCGGCATCTGATTCAATATTCATATATGCCTGTAATCCCTGAACTTCCTTTATCATTAAATCTCCATATATGTTTTTAAGAATAATATCCGTGCTGCCGATTTCGGCAAAAAGGGAATCAAAAATGGGAGGAGAAGGAATAACCGTGGGATATGATT
>CAZOSQ010000596.1:0-1728 GCA_964582245.1 uncultured Bacteroidales bacterium
TGCTTTATTTAACAATAGTCTTATTTCTTTTAATGTAGTTTTACTTTGATTAATTACCACGTCCTCGAAGGTTAACCTAGGCAAGGTAGGAATTTCCAAATCGTAGGTTCCTACTAAATATTTTTCTTCTTTATATAAACCTTGTACATTCAGGGTCTTCATATCTTTATTTTTCCTCACGATGAATTTTAAACCCTTATGCGAGTTTCCCTTTGAAGTAACCAACAATGTTCCTTGCGGAGTTTTTGCTTTTATGACATTATGTTTTCCATCTTCTAATTTTATTTCATCCACGGTTACAGGAGGAATCGTGTGAACTACCATCCTGTAATTCACGAGAGGGTCAAGTTCAATAGTATCGGGTTTTCCACGATAATTAGTGGTATGAATGTAATTATAGCGTACCTTACCTGATAAAACATCATAAAAGGTCATATTCACGTTAGTTTCCGTGGATTTACCATGTATATCCAATAAATTAACCTCCACACTTGTTGAATTTAAAGCTCTTGATATTACCACTTTCAATGCTTCCTCGAATTTCTCCTCGTTATGTGCATTAAAATATTCCCGAATGCAGTTAAAAGTCTTCGTCAAGGTGGGATCTAATCCAATGCCGATAATACAGGGTTTTAACACCACCCCTTTTTTTTGCAGCTCCCGGGAAATAACACAAGGATCCCCATCACAAGCTTCGATACCGTCTGTAATCAATATGACAATGTTCCTGCAATTTTCGCAGTAAGAAAAATCATTTCCACTAAGTTCCAATGATTTGGCAAGTGGGGTGGTTCCCTTGGGACGAAGGTATTTAAGTTCTTGCCTGATTTTTGAAAAATTACCTTTCCCAAATGGAACTTCCAAGCGAGTGTCATTACAATCTTGGGGTGGAACAGGGCTTTGATGCCCATAAACTCGAAGGGCTACCTGTACATTTTCTACTAATTCAAGGCTATCTAAAGTTTCGGAAAGAAATCGAATGGCTATATTAATTTTTTTATCGCTTTCCCAGTTACCCAGCATACTTTGGGATGCATCAAATATAAATAATATCCTAGTTAGGGGAGCATCTTGCTTTTTTTCTTGTCCAAATGATCCCTTAGCTAAAAGTAACACCAATAGTACGAGTATAGTTGACTTTTTCAATTTATTTTCCCCGGGATTTATATAATAAAAGAAGTTTTTTATAAAACTTCACCCTATCGAGATTATTGTTTTAGGAAAAATTAAGCACTTTTAATTTCCTTGCAACCTTATAAAACTTTCAAGAAAATATTAAAAGAAAAGCCCCGGCAGGTATTTATCCACTGGGGCTCTTCTTTAATTTCTTATTTACAACAAGCTTTATATTCTTCCAAATATTTTATAACCTCTTGGTATACTTTTTCCCCGGTAAACCCGAATTCATTATCAAGTACACCTGCAGGAGCTGAATACCCGAAATGATCTAACCCTTTTACTTTACCACAGCCTCCTACCAATCCTTTCAAGGTAACTGGCAAACCGGCTGTCAAACCGAAAATAGGCGTATTCCCAGGTATTACATTTTTTTGATAATCAACAGGTTGGTTTCTAAACAAACCTTCAGAAATTGCGGAAACTACCTTAACTTTCAGTCCGTTTTGTTTTTCCAAAAGGATTGCGCCTTCCATTAAAGTTGATACTTCTGAACCACTTGCCACTAAAACGACATCGGGATTTTCACCTGCATCTTTCACCACGTAAGCA
>CAZOSQ010000597.1:0-1721 GCA_964582245.1 uncultured Bacteroidales bacterium
TATTTAAGATTAGTGAATCTAAAATAAGGATTTTTGGGGTAAAATAAGCATTCACAAGAATAATATTTGTAATGGATAATTCCTGAAAATTATCTTAACGCTTCTTTGCCTTTATGAGTGGTAATATAACTCTGGTGTTTACTTGTTGGCCTGTCGGGAATTGTCATTTCAAGTAAGCCATCATTAATTAGTGGTTCTATATATTTTTTAAGTTACTCGTGCCTTGTCAATGATAACTTGTCATTTCGTTTCAGCCACTGACCTAGGTTCAAGGCAAAACCGATGCGCTTTATCACATGTGACGCGTCACTAGTTTGATTGCTTAGGCCAAGATGATTTAAAATTTCCTTTCGGGAGCGGGGGTGATGGCAGTATTTAATTATATCTCTTTTATGGTTACTATCTTGGTTACTATCTTGGTTACTATCTTGGTTACTATCTTGGTTAATAAATTCATTATTAACATGAAGAAGTGTTAAGAAATATGTACATAATTCATCAGTTTCATTTTTGATCATTATATTTTTATATCTTTAAAAATTAAATGATTCTTGTCTATGACCATCGAAAAACTTGAAGAAATATTAAAATCCGGAGAAGGTGTCAATGTTGAGTTTAAAACTTCTCAATTTGAACTAAACAAGGACACCTTTGAGTCTATTTGCGCTTTTCTGAACCGAAAAGGGGGACATTTGCTTTTAGGTGTTAAAAATAATGGAAAGGTTGAGGGTATTTTGGAAAGTTGTGTTTAAAATATTGTTAATGAAATAATATCTAACGCGAATAACCCTCAAAAGCTCAACCCGCCTTATTATCTTGCAACACAAGTTCTGGATTATCAAGGAAAGAAAATAATACACGTGTATGTCCCGGAAAGCTCACAGGTTCACAGCACTAATGGAAAAATTTTTGATCGTAATGGGGATGCTGATTATGATATTACACGGCAAACTGAGCAGGTAACCCAGCTTTACCTGAGAAAACAAACTACTTATTCAGAAAATCGTATCTATCCATACGTGAAGCTAATGGATTTCAAACAAGAGCTTTTTCATCGCATAAGAACTTTGGCAAAAAGCGAACAATCTGATCATCCTTGGTTGGATATGGATGATGAAAAGTTACTTCGTTCAGCAGGTCTTTTTAAACATGACCTTCAGACCGGAAAAGATGGGTATACACTTGCCGCCGTGCTTTTATTAGGAAAAGATGATATAATACAAAGTGTTTTGCCCCATCATAAAACAGATGCTATTCTCCGTGTAGAAAATACTGATAGATATGACGACAGGGATGATATTCGCACCAATCTCATTGAAAGTTATGACAGGTTAATGGCTTTCATCCGAAAGCACTTGCCGGATAAATTTTACCAGGAAGGGGAGCAACGTATAAGCTTGCGTGACCGCATATTTCGCGAGGTTGTAGGAAATATCCTAATCCATCGGGAATACATGAATGCTTTTCCTGCAAAACTCATCATTGAAAAAGAAAGGGTTTATTCTGAAAATTGGAACCGTCCGCATGATGGAGGAGTAATCAACCCTGATAATTTCTCTCCCTTTCCAAAGAATCCGGTAATTGCAAAATTTTTCAAAGAAATCGGGAGGGTTGATGAATTAGGTTCGGGAGTGCGAAATACTTTTAAATATTGCGGGATATATACTCCTGGAACTAATCCTGAATTTATTGAGGATGATATTTTCAAAACTATAATACCT
>CAZOSQ010000598.1:0-1712 GCA_964582245.1 uncultured Bacteroidales bacterium
CCATAGTGGACTTTCACCACCAAGTTTGTTACCATGCACGGCACACACAAAAAAAGGCGTACCAATAGGCACACCCTTTTTAACATTGCATCATCTATTTATCTTACTCTTACTAATTTTCTTGAAACATATTATCAATTTCGTTACCAAGTGACTTGATGTCAGCCTGGAGTTCCGTTTTTAATTCTTCCCATTCAGAAGCGCCCTCTTGGCTAACATTTTCAATCTTACTTTGCAGTTGTTGAGCTTGATTTTTAATGTCTTGCAACGCTTGCTGTGCTTCTTGGCTCATTTCACCACCTTCTTGCCGTGATTCTTGTTTAAATTCTTCCATTTTTTGATCAATGGCACTCATGAAATCATTGACTTCTTGTTTTACATTTTGGAGACTATCCCCGGTGGCTTCATCTAATTCAGCCTCTAATTCTTGCCATTCTGCTTGAATTTCTTGTTTCACCTGGGAAAGTTCTTGCTTTACATCCTGGTTCATTTCTTCACCGTTTTCTAAAGCTGTGGTATCGGCACCTTCTTGTCCATTTTGAGTTTGTTGCTGACAAGAAATAAAAAAAACCAATGCAAAAACGGTTGATAGTACTGTCAAGTTGAAAAATAATTTTGTTCTCATTGTATATCTCCTTTTGTTTAAAAATTAGAATTAAGGTAATTAATATTTATAAATAGATTTTTCTTTCAACATGATGATATAATCTTCATGCTTGTCAATAATTTTCTTCAGGATACTAGCGGTTATCTTGTCTTTTAGGACAGAAATGAGTTCCACGGCATCTTTTAATTTTTCAATAAAAATTTCGTTCCCAATGACAAGGTCTTCAAGATCGATGTTAACCAATTCCTCGTAATTCAATGCATTTCTTTCGGCAACTTTTAAAAACCTGTTATTGCTTACTGGCACATTAAACTGCAGTGCCCTGATCCTTCCGGATATTTCATTGATAGATTTTGACATTTCAGCATATTGTTTACCTGTCACTACATATAAATCATGATATATTTCTGTATCTAACACTTTATGATAGCTGAATGTTTTTAAAAGAAGTAAATGTAAATTTATTACCACGCGTTTAAGAACCTGGATTTCTTCCTTCCTCTTTTGGAGATCGGTTCGCAACGTTATGCTTGAGGGGGGAACTTCTTCTTGTAACTCTTTAAGAAACCCACCTATAAATTTTTTTTCCATTTTTATAAGATTAAATGTTACTGGAAAGATTCTAATCACAAAATGATGCCAAAAGTAACTGTTTATTACATGAAAACTTTACAATGCGCTATTTTAACTATTGTATTTCTGCATGTTAACATGCATATTGTATAAAGAAAAACATCCAAAATCAAACAAAAAATAATATTTCCCGGCAAAATAATGAACCATCAACTGTGTACAAATTTACACATGCTGTTGAAAATCATCTATATTCTTTAACACTACTGACCGGGTAAATTTTAAATAAAAAAAACACTATTATTGGCTTTGAAGAATAAATATAAAAGTGGCGGGTAGGTTTTTGCCCCCGGGAAATTCCATTCCGCCGTCGGCTTGTAGCCCTTGGCGGAGGCCGAAAGAAAATCTAAGAAGTGAAGCGTTAAAAAACCATGGCCGTGTGAGGACGTTAGGCAGGACGTTAGGCCCGAACCACGGGCATAGCCGCCAGGCTAAGAACGTTCCTGTTTGAATTACGGAACAATTAAGATAA
>CAZOSQ010000599.1:0-1670 GCA_964582245.1 uncultured Bacteroidales bacterium
TTTTGAATAAGGAGCACAAAGAGATATAGCTTTAAATAAATGATCTTCGCGGGCAAAACCACCGGCAAGTGATATATCAGGTACCCTGACTCCCTTGTCATTTAACATCTTACAATATTCATAAGTTTTAGCATGCAATGCCAAGGAAGGAATTCCCCAATGTTCCATCATGTTCCAAGGACTCATTCCTGTACCTCCACCAGCACCATCTATGGTGAGTAAATCCAATTTGGCATCAGCGGCAAATCGTATTGCCATGGCTAAAGCTTCCATTCCATAAGCACCCGTTTTTAGCGTTATTCTTTTATAGCCAAGTTTCCGTAAATAAGCCACATGATCCATGAAATTATTCCTCACTTCTTCTACTGTATCCAATTCAGTTGCCCCTAACCTGCTATGTCTTGCAAATGAATTTAATGCTCTTGATTTATATGCTTTTTGAACTGTAGAATCATATGGGTTTGGATCAACTACATACCCGCGATCCTTTAAAAACCTGGCATATTCAATATCCGTAACTTGTATTTCACCGCCAATATCCTTGGCACCTTGTCCCCATTTAAGTTCAATAATTACTTTATCACCAAACTTGTTAATTAAATACTCTGCAACGCCATTCCTGGTATCTTCAACATTCATCTGCACTATTATAGCACCATAACCATCATAATAACGCAAGAAAGTTTCTACCCGGCGATCCAATTCCGGGGCTTTTACAATCCTCCCGTTTTCAATGACAGCTTCTTGGTCAATACCCACAACATTTTCTCCAACCACGATAGGAATTCCACACAATGCAGCTCCAACTGCAAATGAATTCCAATATTTTGAGGCAATAAATGTTGATCCTAAGGCTCCTGTCATGATGGGAACCCTACATTTTGTTTTTATTTCGTTTCCAAATTCTGTTTCAATATTTACATTGGGAAAAATACAATCATCCGGATTCTTGGACAGTCCCGGGGGAAGTCCTTTTGATCCGTAAGCATACCCGTTAATCCGAAGGGAATGATATCCGACTCCCACGGCAGAAATATGGCCGGAACCTGACGTTGTTTCCCCGAAATTCCTTGGGTACAACATCTTTCGCCCAATTAAAGAACTTAACCAAGTTTCACATTTACCTTTACACCCAGCTTCACATAATGTACATAACCCTGATTCCGCTGGGATACCACGATTTACAGTTCCAAGTGCATCATTGTTTTTTATCCATTGTAGCATGATAATTAAAATTTATTTTATTATTTGTAAATTGAATTTTTTTGATACTTTTTGTTTATTTTTTTCCGATAAAGATATGTTTTTTTATCATTTTTGGAATAAAATAAAAAATATTTCTTTATTATTTGAAATATTTTTAAATAATCATTGATTTGAAAATATTAATTTTTACAAAACAATAACAATTTGTTATTATTTTTAATGAATTGAAAAAAAATTAAAAGTATTTGCATCAAATAATCGTAAAATATACGATTATTTCTTTACAATAATAAAATGAAATTATGATTTGATATTGCGTAAAACCATCATGAATTCTAAATCTTGGTAGGATTGCAGGGCATGCTTGTAATAAAATATCAGGGATAATTAATTATATAAATTATGGGTGTGATTTTCATCTCACTTACTTGAACCGTGAGATAATTACGTAATTCATAAAAAAG
>CAZOSQ010000600.1:0-1662 GCA_964582245.1 uncultured Bacteroidales bacterium
GATATTCTTATTGACGATAATTATGGTGAAATGTACGATTATCATAAAGAAAATGGAAATGATATTACTATTGTTGCAGCTTTAAAACATTACCCTATTCCTTATGGTACGATTGAAACAGGTAATAATGGAATATTAAAATCATTAAATGAAAAACCAGAACTTACATTTAAAATTAATTCGGGAATGTATATACTTGAACCTTATCTGTTGAAAGAAATTCCAGAAAATGATTTTTTTCATATCACTGATTTAATAGATAAAGTAAAAGAGCGAGGCAGCAAAATCGGGGTTTTCCCGGTTAGCGAAAAATCCTGGAAGGATATTGGAGAGTGGGATGAATATATAACGACAATAAGAAAGTAAAATAAGGCTTGAATTTCTATTATGGGATTAAAGGATAAGGTTGTTTCAGGACTTTCGTGGAGTTTTTTTGAAAATAGTGCAAAATATGGTTTGACTTTTGTAATTGGGATTGTTCTTGCGAGGTTATTATCTCCGGAAGAGTTCGGCCTTATTGCTATGATTACAGTTTTTACCGCTCTATCTCAGGCATTTATTAATAGTGGATTTAGTGGAGCTTTAATAAGAAAAAAGGATTGTACGCAAAATGATTACAGTACAGTATTTTATTACAATTTAACAGTCGGAACTTTATTATTCATCGGATTTTATTTTGCTGCAGGTGAAATTAGCGATTTTTATGAAGAGCCTCAACTTGTAATTCTTATTAAAGTCATGGCAGTTAATTTTATAATTAATTCATTTGGAGTGATACAACGTGTTATTCTGATTAAAAGAATTGATTTTAAACTAAAAACTAAAATTTCTGTCATTGCCTCAGTAATTTCGGGAATTACAGGAATAGTGTTAGCATATATAGGGTGGGGTGTATGGAGTCTGGTGGTAAAAAATATTTTAAATAATTTTCTTGATATTTCGCTACTTTGGTTTTGGAATCACTGGAAACCTTCTCTAGTGTTTAGTATTAAATCATTTAAAGAATTGTTTGGTTTTGGCGCAAGATTTTTTGTGACTTCTATGATTAATACTATTTATAATAACGTTTTTCTTTTAGTTATAGGAAAATATTTTTCAGCCGGAGATTTAGGTTTTTATACACGAGCTGAACGATTTAAAAAACTCCCTTCAGAAAATCTAAGTTCTATTATCAAGCAGGTCTCTTTCCCTGCATTAGCCTCCATTCAAGACAAACCAGAAGAATTAAAACAAGGTTATAAGAATATTATAAAAAGTGGGATGTTTCTTTCATTTGTCCTTATGTTAGGGATGGCTGCTGTTTCCGAAGCCATGATTTTAACATTGATTGGAGAAAAATGGGAAACATCAATCGTTTATTTACAATTATTATGTTTTGTAGGAATGTTTTATCCTTTACATGCATTAAATCTTAATATGCTGGCTGTTAAAAATAAACCGGGATTGCTCCTACGACTTGAAATTATAAAAAAAAGCTTAATAGTTCCTGTAATAATAGTTGGAATTCAATTGGGTATTATTTATATGATTTCAGGAATGATTTTTCACACATTAATTGCATATTTTTTAAATGCATATTGGTCAGGTAAGTTTATAGACTATTCTATAAAAGAACAATTACTTGATATTTTGCCTTCATTGTTATTAGCATTAGTAATGGGT
>CAZOSQ010000601.1:0-1660 GCA_964582245.1 uncultured Bacteroidales bacterium
GGTGAAAAAAAAAATTGCCGCATAATAACCTGTATTTAAATTAATTAGGGTTTTGGCAAGGGATTTGATATGACACAGTTGTTAATCATTAAATTCTTTTGCCATGAAAAATTTACTTATCCTAATAACGGTATTCCTTTTACCTTGTTTAAATTCATTTGGACAAAATAATCCTAGAAACAGGTATCCTGTTGAAAAAAAACATACTAGGCCATCTGTTAACCAACCACCCCGTACTTCTTCCTCCAGGATTGAATATCATCATCCAAAAACTAGCACACCTAGCACAACCACTAGAAAAGAAAAAACCAATTCTATCCCGGGAAATTACTCCTCCCCGACTTACACAACAACAAATACTTATACAAACAGGCAAAACAACATCCAAGTTCCTACTAATCCAAACAATAATGTAAGACCTATTCATAATCATAAGGGAACTACCATTTCCGCTAATTACAGGCATATTTATCCTACCAGGAGAGTTGTAAGAACCACGACATATAAAGCTCTTCCAAGACCAATTAATTACCATACGAGACATTATTCTTACCGAAGACCCTTGGATGTTCGTGTAACTTGGACCTATAACATGCATAAAGAGTATAAATATATTTATCCTGAAATAAACCATTGGCATTATCGCCCGGGGGAAACAATTTATACAGTTTCTTCTTATGATGCCTACGATCATATAGGTGAGGTAAGAAGGGTTTATGGAAAAGTAGATGAAATTTTTTATGCCCGCGAAACTGATGAGTATTATATATACTTGGGTTATATGTATCCATACCATGATTTCAGTGTAATTATCCCGGGGCATGTAGCAAGAAAATTTAGTCGCAGACCTATGCTTTATTTTGCCAATCAATTCATTTCTGTAACCGGTTTAATTACCATTTACAATGAAATTCCAGAGATTATGACAAGAAGACCGCATCAAATTGAAATTTACTAGTGTCATGTCAATGATAAAGCGTCTTGACGTTTCAGCCACTACGCTGGGTTCAAGGTGAATCCGATGCGCTTTAATACATGTGACGCGTCACTAGATCCGCCTTAAACTTAAAACAACCGGGAGCTATTCCCGGTTGTTTTTTTGACCTGGAAAAGATACACCATTAACCTGATAAGGATCCATGACTTGGCAACCCTTTGGCCTCATAATTATAAAAACTTCGAGGAACTTCAATAATTTCGAATGGATCTAACAATATTTTGTAATAATCCAAACCAACATTTTAAAATGATTAAATTTAATATCATGAATACGCTTCTGGCAAAAATAACTTATCAATTAATGATTAGCATATGTGCAAGGCTATTTGTTTACAAGGTAATCTTTATAGAAAAATCTCCATGGTATTGAAAAAAAAGCTGCAATAACAAAAAAAACACAACGGTTAAAAATCAATATATCAACATGATAGGAAGTTATAAATAAAAAAAACAAAAATAAAGTGATTTTTTTCTGAACCCCATGCAACTATTTAATCATTTTCTTGGTCTTATTAATAGAAGCACATTTTATAAGCCAGTTGGAATAACTTTTTCAGGTATTTATTGCAAATTACAAGCCCCGTTGAGAAACGGGGCTTTTTTGTATTTTTAATAAGGATATAAAATGATACCACCCACCGGTAAAAAATGATACCACCTC
>CAZOSQ010000602.1:0-1658 GCA_964582245.1 uncultured Bacteroidales bacterium
CGCTTACAAATACCCAAAGGCTGTCCGGTGTACGCGCCAAAGCGGGTATATAATAGGCCGGCTTGCTCATAGTATCCACCAGCCTTTTTATATAAAAATTTTCGTAGTCGTTGGAATAGTTGTTGAATTCTTGTATCCATACAAGTGAGTTTTCTGCCAAATTAAATTCGCTGGTTTCATTTAAAACATAACTTTCGGAATTGTATAATTGATACCTAAAGGCAACTCCTTGTTCGCTAAGCTGAAAGACAATATCCATTTTATTGCCAAACTCATTTTCCAAATGGATGGTGGTTTGATTGGCTTGGTATTCATGTTCAAGTTGTTTGCCACTGGTAGTTGCATATGTATCAAAAATAACAGAATCCGAAACTGAAATTATTTTTAGTTTTGAGTTGAAACGGTACAAAGAGTCCTTTAAAGCAATTCCTATTTGTGATGGCTCAATTACTTTTTTATCACCAAGGTTCACAGTGTAAAAAGGAGTTCCAACACTATCAACAAAGAAATTTACATGCACGGTTGAATCGGGCGACAAAACATCAACCTGTTTTATACTCTCGCTATTTTGGCAGCTAATAACCGCAATTATCAAGACAAAAAGGAAACTTATTTTTTTCATGAGACACGTATTATTTATAAGATTTTTTTTAATTCATAATCAAGTTAAAAATACTATTACCAAAACACCACATACAATATCGCAATGATAATCATCAATACATATGCACTGATATTAAACCGTTTGCCGGTTACAAACAAATCTTTGTTCAATGCAATGGCTTTTTTGTCATCATCACCCGGTGTGGTGGTCAACGAAACCATCACGATGATTGCCATTGTAAGGGTAAACGTGTAAAACATCTGATCGAGAAAGGGCATATCAATGGACAGCGTTTTTAGGAATAATGCAATGGGAATGGATACCAACACCCCGGTAATGGCTCCCTTGACCGATGTTTTTTTCCAGAACAGTCCGAGCAGGAAGACAGCCAGTATCCCCGGGCTGACAAGGCCGGTATATTCCTGGATGTACTGGAACATTTGAGGGACAGAACCCAGTTTTTTGGCAACGGAAGCCGCGATAATCAGGGCGGCTAACACAGAGATACGGCCAATCCTTATCAGGACTTTATTCCCGGCTTGTTTGCCTATGTAAGGTTTATATATGTCCATGGTAAATATGGTGGCCGTGGAATTCAGCATGGAGGCCAATGAAGAAACAATGGCAGCTGATAATGCCGCTACGACCAGCCCTTTCATCCCCACGGGTATAAAATTGCTTATCAGCCACGGGTACGCCCTGTCATAATCAATACTGCCACCGGGTTTTGTAAATACATCCTGAACACCATCAATGACAGCAGTTCCTGCAGGCTGGGTAAACATGACATAAGCAATGATCCCCGGGATGACAACAATAATTGGGACGATTAATTTTAAATATCCGGCGAATACAAGTCCGCGTTGTGCCTCGGGCAATGATTTGGCTGCCAGTGCACGTTGGATAATGTATTGATTAAAACCCCAATAATAAAGGTTTGCCACCCATAATCCTCCAATGAGGATTGTGATTCCCGGGATGTTGTTGAATTGTGGATGCCCTTTGTCAAGAATCATATGAAACTTATCTCCTGCAACATTGTAAATATGAGAAA
>CAZOSQ010000603.1:0-1652 GCA_964582245.1 uncultured Bacteroidales bacterium
CGTGGCTAAAAAAAATCCTGCGGTTTCAAAAGCAGGAACGCTGATGACGCTGATTGGGCTGATGGTCGCTGATAAGAATATGGATATGGGACGGGTGGTTGAGGCCGGGGGAGGATTTTCATGGTATTTCTTAATTAAATATTTAATGAAGATTCAGTAAAAAATTTTTAAATCACATTTTCTTTTATCCATAATTCAAAAAGAGGGTCTGATAACCTATATCTATTTTTTTCTTTATAGATCATTCCCTTACCTATCAATCTTTTTATTCCCCTGGCAGTATTTATTTTCTTTTCCAGTACTGAATATATTGAGTCGGTACCACGAGCTATTTCCGAAGTAATCAAGCGATCTTCTTTTTTCGAAGAAATGGTTTCCCAGGATTTTTCCAGGTAATTTTTTTCGACTAGCAATAATTTTTCTTTTACTTCTTTGATAGATGGCAGGTTGTTAGTATTTTCCTTTATTTTCCCCATTAACATATACTCTTGAAGAAGTAATTGCGTGTAATAAGGATGTCCTTTGGTGAATTTCAACAATTGATTAATAAATTTCTCATCAAAAGGGATTTGTTCTTTTTGTAATTTATTCTTTATATATTGGGAAAAATCATTTGAGTTGATATAACCGAGGTGAATGATTCTTGCAAAACGATAAAAAGGGGCATTTTCACTGACAAACATTTGATTCATGACAGATTCATAACTTCCAGAAAAAAGGAATGTGGATTTTTTTTGAAGTTGTATTACTGATCGGAAAAGCTTTATAATTTGATCCCCATCCAGTTTGTTTATATCTCCAAATTCATCAAAGGCAGCTAATACATTTTTACCATTTTTTATACCATATTTTTCAATATATTCTATACTTTGTTCAAGCAATTGCCACTCATCAATTCCTTTTTGTGCAAAACCAAGTATAAATTCATTTCCCTCGAATTCCTGCTTTAATTGCAGTTGTTTTGCCAGTTCAACCACATTATTTTTAAATTTGTAAAAAATATTTGATAACTTGCTGTTTTCCAACATGCTTTCAGTAATTCTTTCTGCCAAGGCTTTAATTGTTGGGACAGAAAAAATATCTACATAACAAGTGAAATGCTCTTTTTTCATTCTTTCCAATACTTCGAGCAAAACCGATGTTTTCCCAAATCTTCTTGGAGCTATTAAAACAACACTTTGCCCAGCCCGTAAAAGGTTTATTATCTCATTAATTTCTTTATCACGGCCTATTAAGTCGTTCCCCATAACGGGTTTGCCAACTTGAAAACTCATTTATAAAAAGTTTTTTATTATATACATAGCACAAAGATAAGACACTTTTTGTATCATACCAAATATGTAGGTACATAATTGGTACATAATTAGTATGGTGCTATATTTGTACTATCAAAAACCCAGGTAATACCCTTGCTCACCGCCACCACGAAAATAAGCTTTTTTAGCCGGGTAATAACATTCTTTAAAGGTATGGACCCGGGAAGGATAATGAGGTCAGTTTGAACGCTGATGACGCTGATTGGGCTGATTTACACTGATAAGATTTGTTTTAAAAAATCTGTGGGTATCTGTTCGATCTGCGTTATCTGTGTTCAAGGGGAACGCTGATGACGCTGATTGGGCTGATGGTCACTGATAAGATTTGTTTTAAAA
>CAZOSQ010000604.1:0-1645 GCA_964582245.1 uncultured Bacteroidales bacterium
TTGATCTTTATGGACTCCCAATTCCTGCCCAGCACATCCTGCTGCAAAATCTTAAACGCGCTGATGGTTTGGTTTACAGTGGATGTGGATATTTTTTCCACCACAATCCGGTGGTGCAAATAATCCTTTACCTGATCATGGTTAATTTCCCCCAATGGAATGTCAAAATGTTTTGCTATTTTTGACAGCATTGATGTGTAAGTCTTAATGCTACTTTGGCTGTAATTGCCAAGCTGCATCTCGCGGATCATCCGCTCAATGAGCATTGAATCTGAACTTTTCATTTTTGTTATATTTTAAGATTAGACACCCTAAAATTAACAAAAATTCACCGCCTCCGAAAGGGGGCGGTTTAGTTCAACGGTCACTTGTATGAGTAGTGGCAGATTGCGTGGTAGTTTCCTGTCAAACCGCTACGCAATTTGAGTGGGCTATAAACCTCGATATTTACCACATCGTCTGCCATTACTTATACAAAATGTTAGGTTTTCGTATTTTATTTTTTGTCTTTTTTGGTTGTAATAATGGATATACTTTTCAAAGTTGCAGATTTCAGTCCATTTTGGTCAAAGTCTGTAATATGTATTGTTTCATCAAAAGAAATTGAACCAGTAAATTTTTTAGTTTCTCCAAAAGCATTAACTAATACAGTATAATTTGAGCTACTTGGGTAATAAGAATTTCCTGTATAAGATATGTAATCAGATTCGTCCCATGGGAACATATGAACGTATACTTCATAATCTCCACTTGGGGCTTCATATTCGGGCCAGTATATATTTTCAGGACCGTATCCATCAATATCATCAACATCCAGAACTCCATTTGAAGACGAGTATTGGTCATTCCAATATATTTCTTCTCCATTAGGGTCTATTACATGAAGGTCTAAATCGGCAATATTATCCCATGTCAAGGTTATTTGAACATCGCCATAACCATATTCTAAAGCTGCATCAATTAGTTGAACATCATCTTTTCTATTTTCCTCAATTTCTTCACGGTGGTCAGCCCATGTTGAAAACCCACGTGATGTTAAATCACTTGCACATTCAAGGAATGCATCCCCGCCACTGCAAGAAGCTATTGTTCCTTGTGTACCCCAAGCATCAACAAAACCGGTGTATCCGTTGTGAACTTCAAATTCATTTTCCATTATATCAGCCGATAATCCCAATAGATAATTACCACAGGTCCATACAGCAAGAGGCGTTCCAGCACCTGATGTAGCAACAGCAGCAGCAACAGATAAACCACATGGTACTCCAGAAACAATTCTTCCTGTCCATCTTATTACATCGCTCCATGCTTCAATTGAACTAGCACTTTTTAATTCATAATTATCCCAGTCAAAGTCCGTTTCTACTTCTCTTAGTATTTCAATATTACCATCTGGATAAATTATACCAATGTCAATTTTATTACCATTAGGATTTTTAAATGATACAATGTAATCATCTACAAAGACCTTATCTAAATATCCATTATCAGTAAAAAATATGGAATAATCATAACCGGCATCTGCCGAGTGAAATAATACGGCTTCTGGAACAGAACCATTAGTTCTTATGAAAAAATAATCTTCAGTACCTAAAACACAGTAGTCCCAGTTTGATTCTTCACTTATATCAATTATATTGATATC
>CAZOSQ010000605.1:0-1638 GCA_964582245.1 uncultured Bacteroidales bacterium
ATCAGGTGTTGAAGGAAATGTTTCCGTGGTAGATAATGGATTTCTTGCTGGAAATAATTTGCAAGAACTCGTGGAAATTTACATGGGCGACCTGGTAGGAGACTCCGTCTATAATCGTTTTGGGATTGAATTTCCGCTGCTCATAAAATTTATTGATGCCAATGATGTTTTGTCCATACAAGTCCACCCGGATGATAAATTGGCAAAAGAACGTCACAATGCTTTTGGAAAAACAGAAATGTGGTATATCGTACAGGCAGATGAAGGATCGGAACTAATTACAGGTTTCAATCAAACAGTGGACAAGGAAATATACCTGGAACATTTAAACAAAAAAAGCATAAAAGACATTCTCAACACGGAAAAAGTAAGAAAAGGAGATGTTTTCTTTATCCCTGCCGGGAGAGTGCATGCCATTGGTGCGGGCATTCTGCTTGCCGAAATACAACAAACTTCCGACGTAACATATAGAATTTATGATTGGGATAGAGTAGATGATAAAGGAAAAGAGAGGGAATTACATACCGACCTAGCCCTTGAAGCCATTGATTATAAATATTATAGTAATTATAAAACAAATTACCAGGAAAAAATTAACGAAACTGTGAATTTAGTGGATTGTAATTATTTTACTACCAATATTTTAAAATTCAGCCAATTGGTTGAAAAAGATTATAACCTGGTCGATTCATTTATCATTTACATGTGTATATCAGGCAACGTGAATATTATTTATAATGTAACGGAAAATATTAATCTTTCGAAAGGAGAAACTATATTAATTCCTGCGACTTTAAAGAACTTGGTAATTTCCCCTAATTCAGACTCCGAACTACTGGAAATATTTATTAAGTAAAAACCATCTGCAAAATCAAGGATTAGGTAAGACAACATAAATAAATGGAAATAAAATCTATCGAATTCATTAAAAGCAGCAATGATATTGCAAGCTGTCCCCAACCAGTATTACCTGAATATGCCTTTACCGGGAGGTCAAATGTAGGCAAATCCTCGTTAATCAACATGTTATCTAATAAAAAGAATTTAGCCAAAACTTCTTCCACGCCCGGTAAAACACGTTTAATCAACCACTTTCTTGTAAATTCGGAATGGTATATCGTAGACCTGCCGGGATATGGTTATGCGAAAGCATCGAAAAAAGAAAAGGCCGGGTTTAACAAACTGTTGGAAAAATACATGATCCATTGTGAAAGGTTATCCTGCTTATTTGTATTGATAGATTGTCGTCACGAGCCCCAAGAATCAGATATCAAATTTACCAGGTGGCTAGGAGTTAACCAGGTTCCTTTCGTGATCATTTTTACCAAAACTGATAAGTTATCCCCGGAAAAACTTAAATCCAATATAGAAAATTATAAACAAGTTTTATTAAAGGAATGGGAATATCTACCTGAAATATTTTTAACTTCATCATTATACAAAACGGGTAGAGAAGAAATTTTATCTTTCATTGAACGAACAAATCAACAACTTAAAGAAAATATCAACAATTTATAAAACTCACCTACAAGCATACTTATTTTTTTTATCTTTGCCCTGTTTAATGACCAAAAATCAGGTCTTCCAGGGTTGAGGAATTGAACAAGTAAAAATTAAGAAAAATATCCCATCTTCTTG
>CAZOSQ010000606.1:0-1622 GCA_964582245.1 uncultured Bacteroidales bacterium
TTTGTGACCGAGCCACCAAAGGATAACGCAAGTACTGGTAGCTCAACAGGATAAATAATATTTTCACACATAAAATCGGCAATACAGGGGTGAATAAATATATGGGGATTTTCTTGTTTTACCGCTGTTTTAGCCTGCATCATAAAATCGGATGAGATATCAACAGGAATATAATACTTGAGTTTTTCAAATGTTTGAATAAATGGTAATGTTTTGTTACGAATAGCATCTAATGAGCCAACACCAAGGTCTATAAGTGTTGCTATACTGGGAAGTATTTTAATAATTAGTTGTGCCGTTTCTTGAATAAGGGCGTTTTCTTGTGCTGGAATATAATAATTAAGGCTTTTTTGTACAAAGTTAGACCATAGTTTTGAGCCATTCACAGTATCCTCGGCATATTGTGGCGTGGAGTAAGCATAAATACCCATGTGTCCACAGCGTTCACCATTAAATAAAGAGAGGCTATCTTGTGTGAGGGCAAGATATTCTCTTTTTTTAATAGATTCTACTGGTATGTATCGGGTCATTTTTTTCTTTTTCCGGTAATAATTGGGACGGCGGCTCTTTCCCATGCTAGCGCAAACTGTTTTCTGTATACATTGGCAATTCGCTCATTATGAATGACAAAAGCAGAAACATTTGCTTCATCAAATAATAAGATAGCAAGTTTATTGCCATAAACATAAAAAGGGACATCATCAAAAGTTTCTTTATCAGCCCACCGATATTCAATATAAGACGACCCTGAAAAATTTGTGTCTCCGTGCTTTAGAATAACTTTAAAGTTAAAGTTATCTAATGCTTCCATTTTTGCAACATATTCTGGGTCTTTATCACCGAGCCAATAATCAAACTCTCGCTCATCAACATTTGAAACACAAAGTTCTCCGCCTATCTTCGCTGTCGTTTCAGCCACATCAAACATAAACTCCACAAAACCTTGTCGGCCGTGGTATTCACGGATGCCTTGTGGGGCGATGCGGACGCCTTGGTTTTCGGTGAATTCGACACTTTCCATGATGAAGGCATTTTGTATTTTATGAAATGTGTCGCCGCGTAGGCCTTCGAGTGGGGCGATGCCTTTTTCAATATTGATAATGGTGGTTTTCGAGACCCCTGCGCGCGTGGCCAGATCTTTCTGGCTCCAGTCCAAAAGCCCGCGAGCGGCGCGTATTTGCGAAGGGTCTTTTAACATAAAACATCCTTGATTCGTTTTGTATGAGGAATTGTTTATATAAAAAACTTGTCTAAAAGGCAAGAAAAAACTGCATTATGGAATTATTTTGCATAAAAAGACAAAAAAGTTTGACATAAAGAACAAAATATCGTACCCTATCCTTACATTGCTTATGGAAAAAGTGATTCGGCAATGGGTGTGCATGGGAAGATGGCATAAAGAACACATAACAGCAAAACCTAAAGCGAGTAGAACGAGCGAAAGTGGCTTTGCGTTAGTTAAGAAGAGAAGCGGTGACAATCAAACAACAATATACCGCTTTGCCCTCGCCTCTCTTGTTCCTCTTGTAGGGGTGGGGGCATCATCTTTCAGAAACAGCAAAACCTGAGCCTGAAAGGCGAAAGTGGATTTGCGACAGAAAAATAGCATTATAGAGTGTGTT
>CAZOSQ010000607.1:0-1615 GCA_964582245.1 uncultured Bacteroidales bacterium
CACGGATGGTGGGGATGTTGATACACTCCTGCAAACCGATGTTCCCATGTATATAAGCTTCGACTGGCAAGTCCCTGACGGATATGAAATATTTGGGCCCCATGATATTGGTGGTTCAATAAGAGGCCAGGGGGAGCATTTTGGTAGTGTATTGGAAACTACTTGTGAAGGAGCTAATACGGGATGGTGCGGTGATGGTTGGATATTGGAAGAAGAATTTGCGATTATAGAACCCGAGTTCAAGATTTTACAAGTTCCTCATTATAATCAAGATCAAACCAAATGGTGTTCATTAAATTCCTTATCAATGCTTTTAAAATACTATGGTTTAAAAAGATCACCAGAAAAAATTGCTAATGATGATTTGTTTAAGGTTGACATAACCCAAGGTGATGTATTTTGGTCAACTTACATTAATACAAATTGGTCTGAATTTGGTGAATATATTATTCAAGAATTTCCCTATATAACTGCTGAACAGAAAATATTTGGATGTGTATTACCATGGCAGAATATTAATTTGCTAAAAAATTACCTCATTACAGAAACATCCAATAATCGCCCTGTATTGTTAAATTCAAAAGAATTAGGACATGTTTTTGTGGTAGTTGGTGCAGATGAAAACGGTTTATATATAAATGATCCAAGCGGAGCATATACATGTGTTGATGGGATTCTTTGTGGTAAAAGTTTAATCGAAAAATGGGTCAGTTGGGATGATTTCTGGTCTGATATTAGCAGTTATTGGCCCTCCGCTACATGCTATACTTTAAGTATTACAGGTGGGGCTTCGGCAGCAAATTTAGACCCAATAACTATCAGTCCATTTACATTTGCAAATGAAGAAAATGGAGAATTGCTTAGAAATACTTCTTCAATAACATTTACCAATAAACTTAACATTATTGAAGATCCACATAAACTATTATTAAAGTTTGATGGTAGCACTCCTACTGATTTTGGATATCAATATGTTGAGGTAGAAGAAAATAATGGTGAAGTTGTTGAGAAAGTTAATGATTTTCATTACAATTCTAACTCTGATATTGGGAGATCTGCTTCGTTAGCAGATCATCTTTATGTGAAATTCATCTCATCAAATGCATATATCGAAACAGATGTTGATTTTGAGGCATATATACAAGAGTGTGATGATAATTGGAATGTTTTACCAAGTGGAATTATATATCCTAATCCTATAGACTTTCAGTCTATTCACTTTTTAGAAAATGAGTGTAAAGGTGACGGGGGTCTCAACGTAATAAACTCTAATTATTTCACAACATACAATCCAGAAAATGGCAATTTAATAAATCTTTCAAAAATTCTTGATAGTGATAATGACGGTATTGTTGATAATACTTCAGGTAATTATGAACTTACAATTTCATCTTATCATGACGATCAACTTACTGATGAAACTAAATTTGTTTTTCATGTGGATCCAAGCGATTATATAAAATTATTCCTAAGTGAAATCCCAGATACTCCTTGTGAAATAGGAGTTGAAACATTTATACCATTTGATGTCGGTAACTATAGTATGAAACAAAACGGGGGGTGGTATTTAGAGAGGCCAAACATTCAATTTATGGGCAACCCTTTATCAAACTAT
>CAZOSQ010000608.1:0-1611 GCA_964582245.1 uncultured Bacteroidales bacterium
TGAGGCTTCGAGTGAACAATTTGAATTAAGCCAGTTTCCCTATTTGGACATGGGGAATAAAAATTATCTGGCCAAAAGTGGTAATGCCAGCGAGCTTGCTTATCGCTCCTATTTTGGACGGATAGTTTATAGTTATAATAATAAATATCTTTTGCAAGGTAATGTTCGCTACGATGGGTCATCGAGATTTCACAGGGATTACCGGTGGGGATTATTTCCCTCTGTTTCAGCGGGGTGGGTGATAACCGAAGAACAATTTATGGACAACATCGCCAATCTTTCGTTTTTGAAAATCAGATGGTCATGGGGAGTTTTGGGAAACGATAGAATTGGGTTATATCCCTATCAAAGTACCATTGATTTTGATACCAATCTGATTTACCGGGGAGATGAAGTTACATCGGTGCAGAATTCCAGAGTTCAAAGGTTTGCTATTGAAGATATCAGTTGGGAAACGACGGAAACAGTCGACATTGGAATAGATGTATACCTTTTTGACAATAAACTGAGGTTCACGGGTGATTATTATATTAAAACAACCCGCGATATGTTACTGGCATTAGAAATTCCTAATTATATGGGGGTATCCAATCCGGATCAAAATACAGGTAGAATGGAAACAAAAGGTTGGGAAATTGATTTAGGATATTCCAATAAAATAGGGCAATTTAGCTATACGGTTTCAGCGAACCTGTCCGATTTCAAATCCGTAATGGGTGATCTTGGAGGAACGGAATTTTTAGGTAACCAGATAAAAATTGAAGGAAGCGAATTTAACGAATGGTATGGTTTCCGATCAGACGGTTTTTTCCAAACAGAGGAAGAATTGGATAATTCACCCGTACTGGATCCTACAGTCAGGACAGGGGATATTAAATTACTCTATGTCAACGGACCGGAAGGAGTACCAGACGGGAAAATTTCACCCGATCATGACCGGGTTTTGCTTGGCGGGTCTTTGCCCCGTTACCAGTATGGCGGAAATTTGGAAATGAGATACAGGAATGTTGATTTTTCATTGATTTTTCAAGGTGTGGGAAAACAGAATGTACGAATAGATCCCAATATGATAAAACACCATGGCGCAAATGAGCAGGAGATTTCCATGCATTATGCCGAAAACTACTGGAGTGTGTACAATACCGACGATGAAAATTTAAATGCTTTGTATCCAAGGTTTACGGGAGGAAGTTCCTATAATCAGATATTTACATTTTCCGATTTTTGGTTGTTCAATGGAGCATACTTTCGTCTCAAGAATATAATGTTGGGTTATACAATTCCAACTCAACTTACACAAAGCTATCAAATGCAAAATGTAAGGGTGTATGGTAGTATTTCCAATTTATTCTCAATTGATAATTACTATCCGGGATGGGATCCGGAATTAAAGTATGGTTCGTATTGGATGACAAGAACTTTCCTCGTTGGACTTTCGGTAACATTTTAAAATTAATTGACATGAAAATTAAAAACATATTACTTAAAAGTAAATTTATTTACATGGCAGGGTTCATTTTTTTGGCCTGTAATGCCTGTAATGATTTAGACCTGGCCCCATTGTCAAGTGGCTCAACAGATAATTGGTTCAGCTCGAATGAAGAATTTGAA
>CAZOSQ010000609.1:0-1608 GCA_964582245.1 uncultured Bacteroidales bacterium
ACCAAGGGTGATTTTTTATTAAAACTTTCTATTTTTTTTACCTTAATATCTCTTGAATAATTAATGATTTGAATAGATTTATTTTCAAATCCTTGCCCAATTCCATTTTTCAGGAAGTGATACCCGGAAAGATACGTATTGGTATTAAAATGTTTTATACAATGACAGAAATCTTTCCCGTATGTCATATAAGCTTTCAAGAAATAGTAAGCTATATCATATCCAAGAATGGAGTAGTTGAATCCCAAATAATGAACCCAGTAAGGATCGGTTCCGTAATATTCCCGGTACTTTTTTATAAAACCCTTAATTTTAGGATCATTGAAATCAGTGAAAAAGGGTGAAAAATGCTGGAAATTCAAGTTATGATAATATTCCAGGTCAATGCTTCGAAATTTAGTCCACACGGGATATCCAACCACTGTAATATTATGTTTTTGTGATAGGATGTTAAGCATGGATAAGACCCTGCTAACAAAAACTTCCTCTTGCGAAGGAATTAATACCACGTTATCAACATCTCCTGAGAAAGAAAGTCCAATCCTCGAAAAAGCAGTATCATGGAACATGATTTCCTTTATCATCAAATCATCTGGGTGTTTATTGTCTGAGAATTGCTGGACAATATTCAACTTTAACTTATTCACATCTTTCATGTAGAAACTATCAGAAGAATGAAACAAGATAATATTTTTCCCTTTTAACCCAGAAGCATAATTGGCAATTATCCCTATTTTATCATCCAGTGATGGATTTACCTGGAATAAATTAGGATTCTCGGCAATTATCCTGTTGTTGGTAGATAAGGGGGAAATAACTGGAATATCATATTGGCTGGCATATTTAGCCACCATTTTAACACTACTGGTAAAAACCGGTCCAATAATAATATCCATGAACTGGAATTCAATCTTATTCAAAATTTTCCTTATTTCATTTGTATCTTGCTTTGTATCATACACATGTAATTTAACTTTCAATCCTTCATTTTTTAATGAATCCAAAGCCATTAAAACACCCTGGTAAAACTGGATATAATTAAACCCTCGCTTATTTAACTTTAGATCATCTTCTGAATCCAAGTTTTCATAATTTGTGTTGCTTTCCTGTTTGTTGGCAAACAAGGGGAGCATTAAAGCCACGTTAATGGGCCTTATCATTTTATTGTAATTAAATTCCTGGCATTTTTCCAAGGTATAGTAATACGAGGAAAGAGAATCTATTTCTGCTTGCAGGAGTGTATCCGAATTTGATGTACGGGTAGAATCAGTGGACATCATTGTATACAAGGGATTGGGTATACGAACTATTTCTCCCTGTTTCAATCCTTCTAACTTAACTTTTTTATTCAATCCTAAGATCGATTCTATAGGTACATCATATTTCCTAGATAAAGAGAAAAGGGTTTCCTTCTTTTCAACTCTATGGTATATGTACCTTTCCTTCTTTTCAATATCCTCTATGGTATCAACTTTTTTAGGAATCCGAAGGACTTGGTTCACCTGGAGTTTACTATATTCAACCTCGGGATTTTCCTTTAAAATACTTTCCACCAATATACCGTGTTGTTTGGAAATTGAATAAATAGTTTCCCCTCTCCTAACAATG
>CAZOSQ010000610.1:0-1578 GCA_964582245.1 uncultured Bacteroidales bacterium
CCAATCCCAGTATGTTTTTCAAAACCCTCCACGAGGTATTATCAACCTGGTAATCCTGGGGAACCAGTTTATATTTAGCAAGTAAAATAATATAATAAAATGCCATTTCAAAGGAAATCTATTATAATTAATTTCCTTTTTGATGGAAATAGATTATACTTTTCTTCCATGCCAAGATTTTAATCACCCCTAAAACAAGAATTTCTTTAATTTCCATGATCATCATCCGAACTACCATGGCATTTCCAAACGAGCCGGTGCCGCCGGTGATAAGGAGTGTTTTGTTTTTAAACATATAATATTTACTTTTTGTAAGTATAATCAATTACTATTTCAAATATCCCGACTTAAATTATTTGTTACAATAAGAAATTCCCGATATTATCTTTTGTGATGAAATTCGTTGTGGCATAAGGATATGCGTCTGTAAAAGTTCGTGAGAACTTTTTCCTTTGCTTGTTCCATTTAATTTCAAATGCTTCAAGTTTTCCAGAAGATTCTTCAATAAGGTCAATTTCTTGTTGTTGGGTTGTTCTCCAAAAAAACATGTCAATATCTTCATTTTTAAATATATTATATTTGAATCTCTCGCTAATCACGAAGTTTTCCCATAAAGCCCCTGTATCAGTGCGGCTTTCAATATCATTATAGTTACCAATAACGGCATTCCTTATCCCGTTATCATAAAAATATATTTTTTTCCCTTTACTGATTTCGTTCCTAACATTTTTGCTATATGCAGGTAGTTTAAAAATTATATAGGCCTTTTCCAGTAAATCGATATATTTTTCAACTGTATCACTTTTTGCAGAAACCATCTTCCCGATCTCATGATAAGAAACCTCATTTCCAAGTTGAAATGCCAATGCCCTAAGAATTTTTTCAAGCAAAACAGGTTTTTTTATATTCTCCAACGTCAGTATATCTTTATATAGATAACTGCCTGCAATAAGTTTCAAATGCTCTTTTTCCATTCCTGGTTCAACAACAACCTCAGGATAATTTCCATAAACAAGCCTATGCTCAATTATCCTTTTTTCCTGGATCAATCCATTTTCGTTTACCAATTCCCTAAACGAAAACGGGAATAAGAAAAACTCGTATTTACGGCCGGTTAAAGGCTCATTCGTTTTATTAGCCAATTCAAAAGATGAAGAACCTGTTGCAATAACCTGGGTTTCTTTTATTTGATCTGTGATCAATTTTAAGGTTACGCCAACATTTTCTATTCTCTGTGCTTCATCAAGAATTACAATTTTTTGATTGCCAATATATGATTTTAGCCTGCCCGAGGTAGTATTTGAAAAAATAGAACGGACATCTGCTTCATCAGCGTTAAGGTATAAACATTTTTCCCCGGTTTTATTTGCCAAATCATTTACAAGCGTGGTTTTCCCAACTTGCCTGGCACCAAATATCAATATTGCCTTTCCTTTAAATAACCTTTTTAATATTATGTCTTCAATTTCTCTTTTAATCATATTTCAAAGTTATTTCCTATAACAAATATAATTATTTCTATCTTACCTTAAATCCGCAGATAAATAATTTGGTTGATAAAAATACAATTTTTAGGTT
>CAZOSQ010000611.1:0-1574 GCA_964582245.1 uncultured Bacteroidales bacterium
CAATATCTGTAATCGTTTAATTATTAACAATATTTATTTTTCGCTGAATTGCTGATATTTTTTAACTTTTATACGTAATACAATTTAAAAATACTTAAAATAGTTAAATATATGTTCCATTATTGGTTTAAACATGAAGTTCTATTATAAATCTAACTTGATACAGGAAAAATGAATCAAGTTATTTAAATTTTTTTGGAATAGACAGGCTTATGTCGAAGATAATCTTGGAACATCATTGATTTCCCTGAAAAAAACAAAATTAATTAGATTGGTATGGTAGATCACATAAGAATACGTCAAAAGTTTACTGGTGAAAAAAAAATCATGTTCATTTTAGCCAGTTTTATATTTTTTTGTATGATATCGGCCAAAGGACAGGAAGATAAAGAAAAATTGTCCGCCCGGGACAAAGAGTTACTCGACCATATCTTATCAATTCCTTCCTCCTTAAATGATTTACCTAAATTGGTAAATAAAATAATTAAACCAGCCCAAGACCAGGAGGAAAAAATTAAACTGATTTACCTTTGGATTGCCAAAAACATAAAATATGACACTAGATCTTTCCAGGTGAGAGACCAAAATATTTATACAGCTCATGAAATATTAAACAGGAAAAAAGCCATTTGTTCGGGGTATACTGGGTTATTTAAAGCAATGTCAGATGAAGCGGGAATTCCCTGTTACGTGGTGGAAGGATATTCAAAAGGTTTTGGTTACACGAAGAAAAAGGAATTTAAGAATATAGACCATGCATGGAATGTGGTATATCTTGGAGGTGAGTGGAAATTATTGGATGTGACCTGGGGGGCAGGATACGTTGTTTTGGAAAATGCTCAATTAAAATTTAAAGAACAACTGCGACTTTCTTATTTTTTAACACCCCCGGGGGAATTTGTAGAAGATCACCTTCCAGCAAATCCTATGTGGCAGTTGTTATTTCACCCTGTGAGCATTCAGAGTTTCTCCACTTTTAATACCAGCAGGGAGATGCAAGAAATTCCCACCATGTATTATAACTTCATTGACACGATTAAAAATTATATTCAGTTACCAATCCTGGAACAGGAGTTAAAATCGGCTGAAATGAATTATAATTTTAATCCTACAGATAAGATGAACCTTGCAAAAGCCTATTATAATTACGCGGTTAAATTATCTTCTGGGAGCAAGGAAATAGAAACGCTCAAGGAATCACTTTTTTATTTTAAAAAGGTGGAAAATATCTTGGTAAAAATGAAGAAGGATGCACATGTTCAAGCCATATTGGAAAACTGCCGACAAGGAATTAAATATGCAGAATTTTATATTAACCAGGACAAGTAATTCTTTTACTGCTGGATCACCCGCGGAAAATAATTTAAAAATCATATTATTTATTTTCAATGTTCACCCTTCATTTAAAAAAAGATCACGTTGATTCATAGAACTAATTGACCAGGAAGTTTTTTTTTTTTGTATAAAAACAAGAAATGGCAGAATTTAAGGAAAAATATATAAACCCATTTACTGATTATGGGTTCAAGAGATTGTTTGGCGAAGAACCGAGCAAGGATCTTCTGCTTGATTTT
>CAZOSQ010000612.1:0-1568 GCA_964582245.1 uncultured Bacteroidales bacterium
CCATAAACCCTAAGTCGGTACTGGGGATATGCCAGTAAAGGTCTTGAAAAGTCTGTGCAATATAGCGGAACCCCCAAAAGCGCTCCTGGGTGATGTAATGATTTTGAAGGATGGCTCCACCTTTGAGCGAAAAAGCATCATTAACCTGCCATTTCAGGCTTGCAAATTTAAGCCACATGGTGTAGTAGCTTCCTTCGTTCGAGGAATAATCAACATTTAACATGTTTCCTGTAGTATCCGTAACCGTGATTTCGTTTACAGTGGTAGGCCTGCCGCGGTCAAGTATTATTTTAGCGCTCCATTTATCGTCAAACTGATATTGTAAACCCAGGTGAGAACGGCCAAAACCATACCCGTAATAATTATTATCCACATCATAAGAAGCGGTTCCAAAAACCTGGACAATGGGGCTAATCTTGTTATTAATATCATCATTATCTTTCCGTGGTTTTTCTGCCAAAACATTTTCAGCAGCCTCAGTCACATGAAACCCATTTTTTTCCCAACCCGTAATCCCATCAACAATAAAAATAATCTTTCCTTTATATCCCAAATCTCTAAGTTTATCTATTATTGTTTCTGATCTTCTATGGGTTGTGCAATAAACCACCATCTGTTTTTTATTTAGATGCGTTGCCAGTTCTTCTTCTGCATTTTCATCAAAAGCATTGATGTTAACCGCATTTTTAATATGTCCGGATTCAAACATTGCTGGTGTGCGTCCGTCAATGATAAGGACAGATTTTCCCTCCTTGCTGTTCAAAAAAGCATGAGCTTTCTGTGAATTAACCTTGCTTACTGTTTGTGCAGATAATCCTGTAACCAGGAAGGTTAGCATGATAAACAGGTTTAAAAGTTTCATAAGTTTTTAAGTTACTAAGTTAATTGAGTTAATTAAGTTGATTAAGTTAATTGAGTTAATTAAGTTGATTGAGTTGATTGAGTTGATTAAGTTGATTGAGTTGATTAAGTTAATTGAGTTTAAAATTTTATGCTTTGTTTATTTTACAATTATTGCGTTTAAAATAGCTCCCCATCATTATCCCGCTAAGGATAAAACCCGGGCAGAAGGGAAACAGAACCGGCACTCTCACCCAGGTATTCTACAATTAAATCATTGGAAACAAAATGTAACACAATGCTGATAATCATAATTACAGACAAATTATAGTACCGACTTTATTTTATCCACAATTTCTTTTTCCACCGCTTTTTTGTCTTTGCTCCTTTGATAACGGGCAACCATGTCTGAAATATCAAGGGATTTATCTTTACCAATCATTCTATCAACAACTATTATCACTGTCTGAGATTTTGCATCGTATTTATTGACGAGTGCTTTGTTTTCGTTGTTGGCAATTTTTACTCTTCGAAAAGCAATCTCATCGTTTGAAAAGTTATTTTCAATGATGGATTTAAGGTTGTTTTCAAGTTGATTGCAAGCCCTACCCCGACAACAGGACAGGTTTGCTTTAAAATAAAGCATTTCGGCTTTTTGTCCAAAACTTGTGCCTGCAAAAGCCATAAAGGCAATAAAAATAATTACATTCATTTTTTTCATCATTCAA
>CAZOSQ010000613.1:0-1565 GCA_964582245.1 uncultured Bacteroidales bacterium
AGTAATAGCAACCGAAATAAATGAAAAGCCTTATATTAAAGCTAAAGAATATATAGACAATGAAAAAATTTTAGCTTATTGGATGCTATTCTTGTGTAAATGCATTTTTAATGCACTTTTTAACAAATAAATTCACTGAATGAAAATATTTATGGCCATGAGCAGCTTATAGAATTACCATACGCTGATCAGGTATACAGGTCATGGAAAATATCAAAACTTTATTCATCTTATTTCTTTGGTAAAAACAATTGAAACTTACCGTTTCTTATTTTCGTATCAAATGTATGGTTATTCAAGGTAGTATATACCTAGGAAAAAAAGATGAAATATGATTAAGCCTCACGTACAAAGCATACTATTTTTTTTCTTTTGTTTTTTAGCCAACACCATTTTAGCACAAAATTTCACGGCTTATTTTGAAGATCGTACAAAATTGGATTACCAGGTTCTCAAGAATCATACAGACCAGATGTCCAAGGTGAACCTTCAACTTTTTGCCAAGACTAATTATATTTATAGAAGTTACTTTTCAGTTAGCTATTTTCAGCCTAGATGGTTTATGGTAAAAGTAGATGCAGGTACAGATATTTTAGGTGGGGATGTACTGTTTTTTTTAAAATCTTTTGAAAATAAAGCCATAATCAATCAAACTTTGAAATCCACCTATATTACAAGTCATGCAGTATTAAAAAAGAAAACGGCCATTGAGGTCACAAGGAAAACATACATTGGATTGCATCTTGGTCATAATTTTATCGGTAAAGGGGAGAGAATCAATGAACTGGTTGGTGGAATAGGTTTAACCAGGGGAAAATACACCAAAGTTTATTTAATCACGAGCAATCCTAAAGTTTTACTAGGTTCATATCAAAATAGCCTATACATGGATGTTTTATATTACCCGAAGAGAAATTTACATGTAATGAATGAAAAATACCTTATTTACCGGGATGTGCAGGCTAGTTACAGGTTTTATATCGAAGGAAAAGCAGCATTTTGGGGCACATTGGATTTTGGCGTGGTATACCAACTGGGTGCACAAATGATTGGTGATGATATAAAAGGTTTACTGGGGTTTGGCTTATTTTTCGGTCTTTACTAGTGTCATGTCAATGATAAAGCGTCCTGACGTTTCAGCCACTACGCTGGGTTCAAGGTGAATCCGATGCGCTTTAATACATGTGACGCGTCACTAGTAAAATACTTTACTTGATATAGTAAAAAATGATTAATCTGATGGGGTGTTGTTATATTTAATCATACTAAAAAAATTTATTTACCAGGTAAAATACAAGGGAAATTATAATGCTAACGAGAATCATTGTTGTAATAGGAAAATAAAAACTAAAATTTTCTTTCTCGATACGGATATCTCCCGGTAAACGACCAAGCCAACTAAATTTATCCCCAAGGAAAAAGACTAAAACACCTATAATAACGAGGATAACACCACCAATGATTATGTATTTTCCAACCTGTTGCATATTTTTCAGCAATTCAGCGACAATTTTTTTTAATTATAAAAATCTCACTTCAAAAATAACGAAAATAATCTTGCCACT
>CAZOSQ010000614.1:0-1561 GCA_964582245.1 uncultured Bacteroidales bacterium
AACCATTATGAACAAAAAATAAATAAGCACTTTTATCATACAATTATTATCTATTAAATGTAAATGAAAACATATTCATTTAGGCTCATTCTTTTTAATAATCCTAGAATGTAAGCTTGCCTAATCTATTATATAAAATGCTCTATTTTCATAGCGATCCTAAGGAAATAAACAAAATTTCGGTTAAAAAAGTTGATGTATATAGCTATTGGATAACGAAAGTACCCTTATAAAATTTCTCAATACCTACTTGTACATGAAAGAAATAGATTCCTGGTTCAAAATTTGCTTTTTGAATTATATATTCACCGTTTTTTAATTTTTTAGAAACCAGCTTGATGCCCGATAAAGAATAAATTTCTAAGAAGGCTTCATCATTCTTGTACAAATCATCCAGGACTAATTTGGCTTCATTTACCACCGGGTTTGGATAAACTTTGACCAAATTATATGCATTTTCTGCTATTTGGTTATTTACCAAACCCTCTAAAAAGCAGGATTTATAATTTGAATCGTGATAGGCTAATTGTTCGTTTACTTTCAAACAAAGAATTTTATGCCAGATTCCATCATCAGGAGCAGCTTTATAGCAACTGTACATTAATCCTGACATACTTCCTATCCCATCGATCCAAGTGTCGGTTTTTATGGTATCTCGTTTTACAACATCTAAGATCTTATGTTCAACGATATGTTTTAGAAAAATTCTTTTTTTTGATTGCCCTTCGTATTCATAAGTATCAACACTATCCACGTAAACTTTTATAGAATCCTTGTAAAAATAACTATTTAAGATGTAGAGGGAATCTCCTTGCTGGATTGAAAAATCATAAAGTAATCCCTCAATATTATTTTCTAGCGATTTAAAAAATATTTTCCCTGTTTCATCTTTACGAATACTTCCAACAGTTTCCCAATCGCTTTCGGTTTTACTAGTAGATCTTAGTACATTGTACACATTATTATCCTGGTCTTCCAGCCGAAATATTTCCGTGTAAAAACAGCATTCATCTCCCACGAATGAAACGATAGAACCAGATAAAATGTACCATTTTTTGACAGGACTAAGTAAATTAGAACCAATTGGGACTAAATTGTTAGTGTCCTTATTTATTGTATCACTTTGGGTATTGAAATCATTATCAATATTTAAATAAAACGGCCTCCCAAACAAGGAAAATCCTGTAAAATATAATAATACAACAGGTAAAAGCAAAAGACGTAATTTTCTTTTCATATGGTTAATTTTCGGACGCATAATATGTCACGAATTAGACAAATATACAAAAAATTAAACTGAATTGGAAACCTTTGAATAGGGTTTTTCCTATAGAATATAACCATTTATAGTCTATTTTTGTTAGATTTATTACCTGGCCCTTGATTCATTTTGGCCTAGTTGATAACGATACTTAAAATTATATATAAAATGTTCCAGATTTTAATAATTTTTTGAAAGGAGTTTTTTGCAACCGGAACATGGTTGAAATCCGGGACGCACCCGGGGCTGTGAGCCGGAAATACCGGGCCGGAGGCGGGGCATTAAGCCCTGCCGCCACTG
>CAZOSQ010000615.1:0-1554 GCA_964582245.1 uncultured Bacteroidales bacterium
CCAAAGAAATGAATGACCTGGTGAAGAGGATACCGGCTGCCAGTGTGAGGGGATAAAATAAAATTGGTCCAATGAATCAAAATTTGCAGTAGGCTGTCCAAAAAGAACTAAAACAGACAAACAAAATTTTAGATCTAATTAAGTTACAAGGTCTTTCTACAAAAGACGCAATAGACACAATTGATACTAATTTTAAATTATATTTTTCCTCTATCCTTGAATTTTTTGTTTTGGACAGCCTTTTTTTAAAAAATAAAATATCTGAGTGTCATCATTAAATTAATAAAGAAGCACATATTTCTTACCAAAGCGTTCATCTTTTCCTAATTCAATGTCTCTGATTACCCTCATGTATTTAAATAAATGAGCTTCATTTCTTTTATTTATTATTCCTTGCCATAATACCTTTTTTTGGGGAAATGAGCTTCTGTTTTCTTTTTCAATAAGTAAGATTACATTTTGGTTGTCAGCAATATATTTTTTTATATCTGAGATTTGGTAATCACCTTCTTTAGCCAATACCTTTCTCCCGGTGTAATAAGGAAGGCTGAAAAAGAAAATATCTTCTACAATCAAAGGAACCTTCTGATCAATATTTTCAGATTTTATCGTGTTTCCGATTTCTTCAAAAGGCCTGTATTTTTCCATCCAGGGAACAATGGTGATAGCAAAAAATAAATAAAATGTATAAACAACCAAAATGTTGGCTAACCAATATCTTGTATTAAAATTGAACTTTGCCGGGTATACAAGATATATAAATATTGATACTTGCAGCAGTAAAAAAAGTAAATTCAATTTACTAAAGTTAAAATAAAAAATTAATGCTCCGGTAAGTAAAAATGTAATAATAACCGGCAATATAAAAAATACTCGCCAAAGCCAATGACTTTTTTGGTAATTCAGTATGTAATAACCCGCAATAAGACTGATGGCAGTGTGGGATTGTAAAATATAAACTGGAAGCTTACCATTGGATGATGTAAAAATTATAAGCATGATTAAGAACCAGATAATTGGAAATGACAGATCTTTTAACCAGACTTTATTTTTAAAACTATTGAAAAAACCATAATAGAAAATCAATGAGAATGGGAATACACTCCAGAGTATGACATTTGGAAAAAAGAAAATATCCGTTATAATTTTAAATCTATCATGCTCCAGGGCTCTGTTAAGTGTTTCTGCGTTTAAAACTGCTAAGAATTCCTCTTCAAATTGCAAGTATGAATACACCGGCCAACTCATCCCAATTATAAGGGTTAGTGGAATTCCAATTAGTGGTTTTAATTGAACAACTTCATTCCAAATCTCTTTTACTTTAAATTTTTTATCAAATGCTATATATGTGATAATGATAATACCAATGATTATGTAATAAGGAAAACATTTAGTTAAAACAGCCACACCTAAGGCAACATAAAACCCATAAATATATTTGTTATTTTTGGTTTTATAAAATCTGTAAAAAAGATACAAGGTTAGTATGAAAAAGAATGTTAATGGAACCTCAGGTGAACCAAAACTTTTTAATGAGAAAAATTGCAAGCTTAT
>CAZOSQ010000616.1:0-1550 GCA_964582245.1 uncultured Bacteroidales bacterium
CGGGTATTTGATGTTAGCAACCTGTGATTTCTTATTTCTTGGATAGTTGATAATCCTTGATCAATAGATTTGCAGATAAATTTAAACGCTCTGTCAATTTTCGGATCATGTCAATTGTTAATTTTCTTTTACGGTTAAGTATTTCTGAAACTCGGTTCTTTCCACCAACAGATGAAGCAAGATCAACCTGTTTTAAATTCATTTCTTCCATTCTTATTTTAATTGCTTCAATTGGATCAGGTGCTTCAATTGGATAATATTTTTTCTCAAATTCATCTATTAGCACTCCTAAAACATCTGCTTCATCACTTTCCGCTGTTCCAAGAGGAGCATCAAATATTTCTTCGAGTCGATTTAATGCTTCCTTATAATCGTTTTCAGTTTTTATTGGTTTTATGTTCATGGCTTATTCTTTTTTAAATTGTATTGGCGTCAATTTTATCATATTCTCCATGCGTACCAACAAATCTTATAAAGATCCATTGTTTTTCATAATTAATTTTCACAACCAATCTGTAAGTATTTCCTTTTATGTTAAATACCACTCTGTTATCTTTTAAAATACTTGCACTTGCATAAGTACTTTTTATATCGTTTGGCGTTTTCCAATCGGAATTATTTGCAGTATCATACCATGTTTTTAAATATTGTTCAGAATCTGGATGATTAAGCCAAAATTCTCTTAATGTACTTTTTGCAAAAATTCTTTTCATTGATTAATCAACACAATTTCTATGCAAATATAATAAAAAAATTCCACATTTGGGAACATTTGAGCGGGTTTTTTTCATGGTTGCCAGTCGAGTCGGAAAGAGGACTTTCACCTCTTCCCTCTCACGGAACCGTATCCCGCTAAAAAAGAGCGGGACAGGCTGTGAACCTCTCGATTACTCCCTTCGGTCGTGAGATCGCTTCGCTAAGTTCATACGGCTCTTCATGTTATATGTCACAAATGTAGGATTAACCTACGGATGTACCAATTTCCAATGTGGAAATAAATTAGGCTTCTCTTTGTACTTGGTTTTCAAATACCTGGTTGCAGCCCTGGTTGACAAGTCTTTCTCCCACCTTACCCACTTTGCAATCCGTATGTTTAACCGATGCCAAATCTCGTGCATGTGTCCTGTCCAAAATTTACAGTAAATTCATTATGCCCCTGACTAATGGTGTCAGTTCTTTGGATAATCGCACCGTTGCTGCTGAAAACACAGGGAATATCTAGCGTATTGGCATATCCAAGAGCTTGTTGGATTCCTCCTTTTATAGGGTGCTTATTGTCCTTGGCTTCAATGATGGCAATTGGAACATTTGGTTTATAGAATAAAATGTAACCAGCGAACTTCTTTTTTCCTCTTGCTGTAAGTTTACCTTTTACGTAAAATGCGCCCATCGGTTAAATAAATCTCACGGCCAAGTTGAGTCAGTTCATCCCAACCTGCGTTTAGAATTGCAGGAGTGATGAATTTTGCTTTTATGTCCGATTCCGATAGGTCTTTTTTATTCATGCTCCTGCTGTTAATAATTGCACTGTATGATACCAGTAGTAAAAG
>CAZOSQ010000617.1:0-1547 GCA_964582245.1 uncultured Bacteroidales bacterium
GGAGATAAAAAGCAAAAAGGAGAAATGACCTAAATAAACACCAGGCGGTAACAAGGCATCAAACCCAATAGCCGCCGATGTTTCATGGGATACTGACGAAGTGAAATGATAATTTCGTACTTTTATGAAACGATAGTGGAAGCGGCTAAAGGATTTATGTCAGGACGGCCTCGATCAAAAAAGCATGCAAATGGAGCGGAAAGAATTTGAAAAGGTGAAAGGGGTAATAGAACTCAAAAAACAAACCTCCAAAGCCAACACCACCACCTTAGAAAACCCAAATAGGCCAATTGGTTTATGAACTGTATGGCCTAACAGAGGAAGAAATAAAAATAGTGGAGGAAAATACCTGAACCGGGATTACAGAATAAAAAAATCCGGTGATGAATAATGCGGGTTAAAAGCCATAGGACAGGCGTAAAAGTAATTTGGTATTAAAAAAATAGATGTCTATATTTGCAAAGAATTGAACTACATCAATATTATATTAAAGAACCATGAAAAAGTATATAGCATTATTCATTTTATCTTCTGTTCTCTTATCAGCTCTTTACTGCCAGTATCCCGTGCAAGTGGGAAACCCCGAAAGCGGTGGTATAATCCTTCCCTATGACAACCAGCATGATTATAACTGGTGTACTACCATCTATCCCCAAAATAATATCAATGCCAGGGGAAATATCGTGCAGATCACTTACAAGGTGAGCGATATTGATCAAGAAATGGATTATGCCCAGAATCAAAAAATATTCATGGCATTAACTTCCGATATGGAATTCACCGATGCCGGATATCCTGATACGACTACTATGACCAAGGTTTTTGATGGGGATATCATGTTTCTTGTTAATGGCCAGGGTAACCCTACCATTATTGATTTGCAAACGCCGTTTTATTATAATAACACAGATAACCTGATTATCCACTACGAAAACAGGGATGGCGCCAAAGCAACAGCAAGCAATAGGGCAAAACATAATTTATCTGATAACACATCTACCTTAAATGTAAAATACAATGCAAAGGATGGCAGTTTCCCGGATTCCACCGGAACATTAGACCATAAAGCGCCTATGGTGTATCTCGGGTTTGAATCCGGGTTGGATATTGCAATACATCGCGTTAATCATGGTTTTGGTGAAATATTACCCGGGATGAATGATGTAGTAATGGACTTCCGGAATTTGTTGGGCGACACCATTTTTTCTTTTGATGTGCATGTGGAAGTTGATGGCGTTTTGCAGCCTCCTGTTACGTGGAATGGCACCTTGTACACTTCACATCTTACCGGGCCGATAAAAATTCTGGAAAATTATGAGTTTGCACCAGGCTCCTACGACTTCAGAGTATGGACAAGCAATCCCAATGGAGGGATGGATGAACAAACCGATAATGATACACTTGAAACGACCTTAACAGCAGCCGACTATATTGAAATAGCTGATGATGCTTACACCGGGAATAATAGTTTTACAATTCCTTTATACACCCCGGGAAGGCAAAGTTGGTCGGCCATGTTAATTAACAAAGATTCTATTCCTGCTTCA
>CAZOSQ010000618.1:0-1534 GCA_964582245.1 uncultured Bacteroidales bacterium
GTCATGTCACGCTTGATATTGAATATTTTCCAGCACAACTAGTCTGAGGTCAAAGTAAGATTAGGGTGGAATAAGAAATTTTTATGTTTTTTTAAGACAAGGTTACTGATTGCACAAATTTCAATGATTCATCCGTGTTCTTATTTACTTTTAATATAAAAATCCGAAAAGCCATAAGGGAATTTTATTTTTGAATCCATATTCTATTTCATCACTTACAATGTATGTTTCCAGGTTTACATCATTGACCTGCTTCTTGCCTTTATATTTTCCCCCAATTTCAAAAAGAAGGGTATTATCTATAATAAAATCACCTTGATCAGGTATATTTATAAGATGTTTATGTTTTAAATGGTTGGAAAAAAAAGTCTCTCTCATGTTACCAATATTAGTATTCCCCGGGTTGATTGCGTACGCAATGTTAGGGTTTTCCAGGAAAATTTTATCCGGTTTTTGAAGGCGGGTAATTCCTTTTGCATCCCGATAAAAAATATTGATAAAATCAGCATCATTCAAATGATTAAGGTATGTTACAAGTGTATTCCTGTTGATCATGACACGTTCACTCAATTTATTGATATTGGGTATAAAAGGGGCAGATTCAGCTATTATCATTAACAATTGCTTGAGTTTTTTAACATACGCGATATCAATTCCCCGTGTTATTGGCAACTCGATCTGCAATACCATGTTAATTACCTCTTCGATACGGGAGTGATATAATTCAGGTACTTCTTTAAAATAAGGATAATATCCTGTTTTAAGGTATCGGGGAAAATATTGCAATGGTTTAATATCCGCTATTATTTCGCCTGCTAATTGAATATGTTTTTCCAAAATATCTTTTAAACTTATAGCCTGGTAGTTTTTATTGAGGTCATATTTTAAAAACTCACGAAAAGATAAACCTTGCATCTTGTAAACAATTGCACGGCGGCTAAGATCCGCCCGGGCATTTAAAATTTCCAGTAAGGACGAGCCGGTGAACACAACCTTTAATTCAGGATGATCATCATATATATTCTTCAATTCAACAGACCAATTCTCATATTTATGCACTTCATCCAGAAAGAGAAATTTTCCGCCATGTTTAGCAAAATGTTCCGCCAAATCCACTAAGCTATTTTCAGAAAACCACATATCATCTAAGCTCACGTACAATACCTGTCCATTTAACTCAAAATTCTTTTTGATATGCTGTAAAAGCAGCGTGGTTTTCCCAATTCCCCTGGCTCCTTTGATCCCTATTAAACGGGCATTCCAGTTAATATCTTCATAAATGCCACGAATAAAATCAAGGGAAATAAACCCAACTTTTTTATAAAATTTTTCAAATAGTTTTTCCATAATTACTTATTGCATTAAGCAAATATAAACAATAATTGCTTAATATGGCTAACAATTTATAAAATTTACCATCTTTGCCTGCACTTAACAGTCACCACAAAAACAAAATGCCCGCACTTTTTGAGCCGGGCAGTTACATTTTTAAAGTTATGGACGTGGGAGGAGTTGAACGCTGATGACGCTGATT
>CAZOSQ010000619.1:0-1527 GCA_964582245.1 uncultured Bacteroidales bacterium
ATGATGTTGATAAAAAGATATACAGGTTAAAAATATCAATGATAAACTTTAACTAATTTTATAAGATATTAGAAAAATAATATCACTTAATTTTTTCAGCTCTAGAACATCGAGATTTTATTGAATGAATCAAAGAAAAATCGACTAAAATAAAAAACCATCCTTCTTAGGGTTGAAGGATGGTTTTGCATGTTAAATAATAAAAAATTAGCCATGAAATCCGCCAACTTTTTTAAAGTCTGTTCTTGGATTTAGACACATTACAGGAATTTTATAGGGATTTGCAATGATGTTTTGATCTTTAATTCCTACTAACCATCCCTTTATTCCGGTGAATTTACTTAATAAGATTACAATTAGATCAGCATCTACTTTTTTCGCATATTCCACTGTTTGATCAGCAAACTTGGATTTTTTCTCCATGGTAATAATATCAAAGGCTACATGTTTTGCCTCCAGGAGTTTCTTGGTAAATGCCAAATTATTCCTAATTTCCCTAATAAGTTTTTTATCTTTTGTATTGGGGAGCAGAATATGGATTTTTGTATCATAATATTTCGATAAATCAATTACCCAAGATACTTTCTCTTTATTTTCCCTCCTGTAATCGATGGGAAAGACAATATTTTTAATTTTATCTCTCTTAGGGGGGGCTTGAATGGTAATAAAAGGAACTTTCGAACCATAAATCACTTTCGAGGCTTTACTCCCGAAATATTTATCCATTCCTTTGATACCATAAGTTTTCATGATGACAAAACTGGTATCAAAGTCATTTTCAGCCACGTGCGGGATAGCTTCGAATATAGTTCCCACTTTATTAATGGAAGATGTTTTTATTCCAGACTTACTTTCGACAGTTTTTGCATATTCTTCAAGCTCTTTCCCCTTTTTTGCCAATTCCGACTTAGAATGGGAAATATGTAGTAATGCCAAATTATTTTCTATACTTTTGGCTACTTGAATTGCATGGGCAAGCGCATCTTGTGCTGCATCTGAAAAATCCCATGGGATGACGATAGTTCTATTTTCAAGTTTCATAGATATGTTTTAAAATTCAGATTTCTAATGACTTCGATAAAAATAATAAAAATAATAAAAATATGAGTGAAAAATACGAAAAATAATGAACATTGCCTAATACATTATTAAATAGTTGTATGATAAAGGATTTACACAATTATTTTTCTAGTTATTAACATATTTTAGAGCAATAAGGATGCAAAATAAGACATAATTTTAAATAAATAATTACAAACAAGTATTTTTTTTATACTAAATTTGAATTTTTAGAATCAAAGATAATACATGAAACAACTAATTGGAAGATGGAATCCTGGTTTTAAAAAAAAAATAATGATTAAAGAATGAACCATCTATGGAACTATATGCAGAATGATATTTTTGAAACAACCATGTATGAAGCATTTAAGTACCTAATAATTAGAAATAAGAACAAAGTTTAAACGGATGAATTCATTATTACTTACCGTGTTATCTTTTGTAGGATATATTGTTGCATATCAC
>CAZOSQ010000620.1:0-1519 GCA_964582245.1 uncultured Bacteroidales bacterium
CTGCCCAAGCATGGATGTCCAAAATAATCTGATTTTTTTCATGCGTTTGCCCTGAATTAGTAAAAAAAATAATTTTTTCATTTGAATATAATTTTAATTTCCTACTCTTATGGCTTTTCGGTTACGCCCCATTTTTTAAAGTGGTTTTTGGTGTCCACGAATAAATATAGAAATGTCTTGATTGGTATCTTAAATTGTTAAGACGAGTCAAAGGTTGATGGTTCTCTTGTCTGTATTATTCCGTTGTGTCGTTTCATAAATTTGCTCAAATTACCTCGATAACCACAATTGCATTTATAGCTACTATAGCGCACCTTGTTTATTGTCATAACACATTGATTTTAACGAGCGTATACTCAAAACGGGTATACTTGGTTATAGGATGTTACAGTTCTTCCCATTATTTAAGTTAAAGTGCTTATTATTAATGTTAAACCCGTTTTTTAGTAATTATAAACGAATATTTCTAAAATATCAACAGCATAATTATTTTCAAGATCGTGTCCGGGTTCTCTTATAAAAACTTCTTCAATTTTACGATTTTTTTTTAAAAAAAACAAAAAAACCCGTGAATGAAAATTTTTAGGTGTTGAATAGGTCAATGGTTTTCTCACATCCTGGACTGCGTGTCACGGAAGCTTTAGCGAAACCACGGCAAAGGAAGGACCCGTTTGAATGGATCACCTCACCACTTTATGCTTAAAGGGGGGTATGCAATATACTGGAAAAGCAAACCGAAGGGATTCTTTTTGCTCTATTTTCCTCAATAGCGTTTTTGACCCCAATATTTCCAATCTGTTTTACCTGAATTGCAAATTTATAAAGATTGATATCATCAAATTCTACATTACCCATGAGTATTTATTTTTAATGATTATCGTATTCTATACCTAAACTTATTTGTTGTACTTGCCACCAACAGCCTATCGAATAAGGCTTCGCCAAAATATCGCCGATTAAAATTATAAAATTAAAGCGTTGCCAAAAACATCAATGGGATTACATTGTTACAAATCATTTTTTTTTTCACCGGGTAAACCTTCAATGCACTCGATCCAATGTAATTTATAATCAATGTAGGCCACATCATTTATCCAGGCATATCTTTGGTGCAACATTTTCTTTTTACCATTTGCCAGGTAACACTCACATTATTCTTGGCGGTATCAGGCAATAACATGATTTCTTCCTGGATGCTTTTGAGGTTACCGTCTTGCAATATTTTTTATAACCAGTATTTTTATAGATACTCAAAATGCTATAAACATTGCAAATACCGTACAGGATAGGTGGAAGATAGAGAATCAGGGTTTTAAGTTGTAGTGGCAAGATTATTTTCGTTATTTTTGAAGTAAGGGGTTTTTATAAAAAAATGTCGCCGAATTGCTGTAGAATTAATATTTTTTTTTAATTTGCAATGGTTTTTATAAAAGAAGGAATTAAATTATTTGAACATGTTGTATATTAACATTATACTCTTTTTGAACTTATATCTACTTAAAAAATAAATAAAAAAATA
>CAZOSQ010000621.1:0-1517 GCA_964582245.1 uncultured Bacteroidales bacterium
AATCAACAGTAGGCAAAGATGGAGGCAGTTCAACTTGTAAACCTGTATCCCGAGTATTTAACTCGCCATTCATTTCCAGGTATTCACCCGGTCCATAAAATGAGGTGCTTGCCGGAACCAATCCAACGAATTTGGTGCCACCTTCTTTGGAACTTTCTATATACAGCTCCGCTTTCAAGATATTTATCAACTCCCTGGTGAGCGAAAGTCCCAAGCCAACGCCAAAAAAATTCATGTAATTTTTATTTTGCGACTGGTAAAAGGATTGAAAAATGGCTTCCATTTCACCGGGTGAAATTCCTTCCCCCGTATCAGATATTATAAACTTCAATAAATCACCTTTCACATTATTTAAACTTTCATTGGTTACCAATAACATCTCATCTTTCAATTTTTCCCTTTCCGAGGTTAATCCATCCTCTTTTATGAGGTCAAAATAAACTGAAATGTTTCCTGTAGGACGAGTGTATTTAAAGGCATTGGAAATTAAATTCGATAGGATCTTTTCTAATTTGTCGGGATCAAAAAAGAACATGGTTCTGGGAACATGGTTTTGAATTTCCAATTTTATCCCGGTCCGTTCAGCAAGGGAAACAAAAGATACCAGTTTTTTATACAAGAAATTATTAAGATCATTCTTTACAAGAGCTGGTTTAACTTTTCCCGTTTCCATTTTCCTAATATCCAGCAACTGGTTAAACAAGGAATACAATCTTTTAGCATTGGATTGTACAATTTCCATTTTTTCAACAAGTATATTTTCCCGGAGTTTCTTTTGCACATCTTCTACATGACCCAAGATAAGTGTCAAGGGGGTCATCAACTCATGGGTAATATTTATAAAGAAATTAATCTTCAACTGGTCAATTTCATGAATCTTTTCGGCTGTAACTTTTTCAAGCTGGTATTGGCTTCTTACCCTTTCCCTTTTCACCATGATATACTTGTATAGTAAAAATGCACTTGCAATGAACAAAATGTAAAAAACATAAGCTATTTTATTTCTCCACCATGGTGGCTTAATGATCAGTTGCTTTGTTATAATCGTTTTTTCACCATTGTTCTGTATCCTTGCCAATTGTAAATTATAATTTCCCGGGTCAAGTTTTACTAATGCCAGGTTTCGTTCATTACCCAAGAAGTTCCATGAAGTATCAGCTTCGTTTATCTTGTAAGCAAATAAATCATGCCCTGCATTATTATAATTTAAGGAACTAAATTTAAATTGCAGGGATTTTTCAGAGTAACGTAATTCTATCCTGTTTTTCAGAAAAATAGCAGTATCATAAAGTGGATATCCTGTTGCATGTACTTTTTTACCGGAAACATGCATGTCGGTTATATAAAAGGGTGAATTATCTTTTTCATCCATTATACTTGATGGGTGAAAATAATAAAAACCCCTATGGCCGGTTGGCAGGATGAATTTTCCTTCCCTGGTCTTATAAATGTTAAAAATCTTATTTAATAAACCATCTTTCGCGGTATAATTTATAAAAATTTCTCGTGAAGGATCA
>CAZOSQ010000622.1:0-1515 GCA_964582245.1 uncultured Bacteroidales bacterium
TTCATTGATTATTCTCAAAAATTCCAGGTCGACGGGGTGTGTAAAGTCGGGGTTCTTGGTAACTCTTTGAAGCTGGCCGCGGAGGGTGAGGAAAATTGATGTTATTGCCTGCCGGTCTCATTATGACCATAGATCTTGTTACAGTAATGGGTGGGCGAAAGCCACCTATTCAGAATGGCATAATGACAAGCCATGCCGCTTCATCCGCGTTCTTGTGGTGGGAGCAGAACATGACGTTTGGAAAGAAATGTGGCATTCCTGGACCGGGAACCGGAAATTACAGCGCTTCTTCATCCTCATTTTTAATTTTTTTAATATAAGCTAATACTTTTTCCAAATTCTCAATACTCCATCCGATATGATCTTTAGGACTTATTTCTGCAATATAATGATTCCGATCATAAAACTCTAAAGCCCAAAAAACAGCTCCCACGCCATATGTTTTTTTAATATATCTATAATTAAGATCATGAAAAAAAATACTTATCTCTTTATCTATAAAATATTTGTCGTAAAATGATATAATTAAGCAAGCCTCTTCATTAGAAAAATTTAATGAATATATTAACCTACTGGATTTTGATACATATTGATTCAATATTATGATGATGTAAAAAATTTATGTTAATATCACTTCTGTAGTAAAATTAGAAATCAAAAGGCTAAAAATATATAATAATTGTGTAAATAAAATTATTTTCAAGGCTTTCCATATCCTTATATCTTTATCTATATTTTCTGGGGCTATCCTGATTATCATATTATAGCTTTCCATGTAATGGATGAATTAGCCCCTTAAATCATCGGACAAAGATATAGATTAAAATCTGTGCGCAGGATCTGGCTACCGTTATCCTAATCTTGCTGGTCTCTTTACCATTAGGAAAGATATTGATGCTTTTATGAATGTATTTTGTCATGCGAGAAAAACCCTGGAAGAAATTAAGCCGGGGAATCTGGAAGAAACCTTGGAAAAAGGAAGTTTGAAACTATAACTGAACTAGGAAGAAAAATAGAACAGTATTTTTTTTTTTGATTTAAGCCAAGGCAGTAAAAGTTATATTAGTTAGCCCTGGAATTCGTGGGATTATTAGCATTTATTCATGGTGAGCTACCGGGGCGTAAGAAAAAAGGTTTGTTCCAGGCCGCCAGGAAACCATTGAACTTTTCCCTACACTCAAAATTTTCCCCTAACGGTTTTTTTGATATATTGAAAAATTATCGTAAAATTGAAGAAGTTTTTATAAAAAAGCCCCGGCACGATCTTGAAATATTTAGTTGTTGATAGTTAGAAATATATTCGTTTGTAAGCGTTTATAAACGTTTATAATTACTTAAAAACGGGTTTAGCATTAATAATAAGCACTTTAACATAAATCAAAGAATTGAAAGAACTGCAACATCCAATAACCAAGTATACCCGTTTCGAGTATATATTCGTTAAATCAACTTGTTACAGCGATAAACAAGCTGCGATATAATAAATATAAACGCAATTGCGGGTATAGGGATGTT
>CAZOSQ010000623.1:0-1513 GCA_964582245.1 uncultured Bacteroidales bacterium
ATGTTGGAACTAATTTCTCCAATGCGCTTTTTATTTGATTCATCATCACGTAAGCAATGGAATAAAATTTGGAATATTTAGGTTTGCTAACTAGTTGAAACAACTAGTATTTTCAGCGAAGAGAATATGGATCCTATTCATGTATAATATAAGGTAAGGATTATAAGCTTCGTGAATACCTTGTTCACCATTTCCAGGACAGGATTTTGACTATTAAAAAAGGGTATCCAAAATCGGACACCCCTAGTAAAACATCAAAATTGTTTTAAAACAGCGGATTCACCTACAACAATGGTTGTATTTTCTATTGTCAATTCAACACTATGCAAGATCTGGCAATACTTCACCCCGGGTAGAATCAAAACTGATTTCCCATGTAAATGTGGATGAATGTGTTGAGAATTATTTCCCGTTATATGGAGGATTTATCAAATTAGGAAGGTACCAGGTAAAAGTGGCCAAACTTCAAATGGTCTTTAGGAGTCATAAATTAAATAAAATCCTGGATGTCAACGATCTATTCTTGGTCTCATCACTTATATACAAACATTTTTTTTTGGTGAATTTTCTTATAGGATCAAACCCTACACTATTTAGGATAGTATTTTTCATAACCTAATAAAAGTAATATAAACATGAGTTTATGGACATATCAATATGCCTAATAATTACTTATATAAGTATTTTTATAGATTTATAGAATTAAGATAGTAAAAGAAAAAGAACAAATGTCAGCATTCCAACAATTAGTATCTCTAAAACCCTTGGTACTATAAAATAATGCCATTTTCCCTTGTATTGGTTTTGCAACCTGTTTATAATTTTCATGATTAAAAAATGATAAATTAAACATATACAGTTAAGTTCTTTGAAATTTATTATTTTAAGTTTCAATTACCTTACCTGGTTAATTTTGTTTCGCTTGTTGATCTATAATTTTTATATTTGTTTATATATTTTTTTAATGCTTTCATAATTTTTCCGTGGTTAAAAACATATATTCAAAATTCATAAAAAAATGTTATAAATGATATAATTATAATCTCAAAAATTAGCACAAAAACCAATATAACGTTAGTTGAAAAAATAGTTATAAAAAAAAAATAAATAGTCCTATTCCGTCATCTTAATTGAAATATTCAAATTACCTAATTAAATGGGTAAGAGCGTGAAAAAAATACAAACCTGAAAGGTTTTGAGTTTCCTCCTGTTTTTTTTAGTTTATTTACAATAGATGGATATCGTGTGGTAATTTTTTAAATAAAAAACACCCGGTTAAATTCTCCTTGAAAACATAAAGATCAAGGAGAATAACCGGTTATATTCACCAATCCTAAAATAAAGATTATGCTTTTTTACCCTTGGTCTCTAAAAGCAGATTTGATAATTCGGTAATAATAGATTGCACTTTTTCCTTGGCAACTTTAATTTTATCCTGAACAACCAAAAATTGTCCACTATCAAGCATGGTACTTGACTGAAGGATAAAAGAATCAATTATTCCCATTTCATT
>CAZOSQ010000624.1:0-1510 GCA_964582245.1 uncultured Bacteroidales bacterium
CACCAGGAAGGCAAAATAAAACTTCAATCTGCAAAGGATTTTCTCAATGAGCTTTTATGTTGTTGTTACCGATGGCTTTAAAAAGCATGCCAAGGGCATTGCCAAAAAACACCGTTCCCTTAAATCTGACCTTGACAAGCTGATAGATTCCCTCGAAGAAAACCCAACACAAGGCGAACCTTTAGGAAAGGAATGTTACAAAGTTCGTATGGCTATTACTTCTAAAGGTAAAGGTAAATCAGGTGGTTCCCGTGTGATTACCTGCGTTAAAATTGTTAACAAAACAGCTTACCTGCTTACCATCTACGATAAATCTGAGCGACAGGCCAAGCGACTGATGAAAAAATTCCCATCGCTTAAAAAAGAAATCCAAACACTTGTTGCGGAACTAAAGGAAGAAACGGCCAAAGGTACCTCAATCGGCCATGATTGCCATAAAATACGCCTTGCCATCGCAAGTAAGGGTAAAGGCAAGTCTGGCGGTGCAAGGGTCATAACACATTTGATTTATAAAAAGGATACGGTTTACCTGCTTACCATATTTGACAAATCCGATATGGAAAACCTTTCCGACAAAGAAATCCTGGAACTTATAAAATTGATTCCATAATGAAAAATTTGTACCCAATAGTCATTCTTGCACTCCTAATATCATGCAAGAATTCCAATAAACCAAGCACTCCAAAATTTGAAAATCTAGTCGATAAAGGTCAAGCGTATATAAAAAACAATCAGTTGGATTCAGCAATTATTTCTTTTCAAAAAGCCATACAAATAGAACCTAACAAACCGGGAGGGTATTATGGACTTGGGGTTGTGTATACCCTTAATTGCGGTGTCATTGGGGAAGATTGCGAAAAAGCCATTGAATACTTTAATAAGGTGTTACAAATGAATTCGGCTTATAGGCGGGTCTACTATAACAGGGCAATTTGTCGTAAGAAACTAGGTGATCATCAAGGTGCCATTAATGATTTGGACTTACAAATTTCCTTAGATAATACTGATCCGGACTATTTTCATAATAGGGCTGTAATTAAACTATACCTTTGAGATACTTCTAATGCATGTAATGATTTCAAACGATCTTTTGAGTTAGGAAACCTGTTTGATAAAGTGTCAATTGATGCACTTTGCAAATAAAAATATAGTCATGACAGATAGCTATATTTACATGTGGTTACTTTTACAATAATCATTGAGCATAAGAATACCTTACGCTCAATGATTATTTTACTGCTATTCCATTCACGCATATTAATGTTTACCTATGTGATTATGATTAAAACAATTGAGGCTAAAAAATACAAAATGACTAAAATACTTCTAATATCCTTTTTCAACCCATTCTCAGAACCCCAGATATGATTTAGGTTTCTGTACTTATTATTTTTAATGTATCTAAAATAGTTCAAAACAAATAATAATATTAAACCCAAAAAGAAGAATGTTACTTGGAGCTTACCATTTTGCACACTTACGTTACAAAAACGTAATAGGGTAAACAGGT